>JAITHQ010000097.1 GCA_031279925.1 Treponema sp.
CCGGCCCGGAGAGCGCACGGGCAAAAACCCGCGCTTTTCCGGGAAAATACGGCATATTTTGCCATTTTTTACCGGAAATCATAAAAAACGGGGCATTGTGAAGAAAAAACCTTCAAGGCGCCACCCGCGCGAAAAACGGGCCGTTTATAAAAACGCCGCCTTATGAACAGCCTTCTATTACTATGCCGCTTTTAAGGTTTCTTGTCAATGGGCACGTTTTCCTATCCCGGGCTTCTGCATTTACTTTCCGAAGATAACGGTAAGCATATAGTCAGGATTTATAGCGGCGGCAAACCGTTTCTTCGGGACGTTCATCGGTTCTTTTCCCTGCACCCCCGGATTCGGCGCCGCCCGCAGCTGCGTCAGGGCCGTCTTCCTCAGGATGTTCAGGTTTTCCGGCCCGTGCCCCCGGCTCACTTGCGCCGCGTCCTCCCGAAACACCACGTCAAGACTCCAGTGCAGCCGGTTTTCTATCGACCAGTGCCCACGGATGTTCCGGTAAAACTCCTGCGCGCTCTTGTCCGCGCTGTTGATATACTACCGCTCCATCCATTTCCCCGCCCCCTTCCCGGTTCCCTCCCGATAAAACCGGTACTGGATGATTGTTTTCAGGTCTTTCCAATTCCCTTTCCCCTCCAGCCAGCCGGTGTCCGTTACCGTCCGCACTTCCCGGAAGGGAGGGAGATTTTGGACCAGATAGTGCGGTGTTTGGTAGACATCCATCAGCATGCGATACCGGGTTTACCCATACCGGAAAAGCGACAATCTAAAAACCGAAAACGTGATGTACCTGTATGAAGATATAAAATTTATATTATATGTGTCATATTATATATGTCATATCTTGACATATTATAATACAAGTAATATTATAGGGTGTATTACATTCGCCGTGGGCGAATAAAAAATAACAGGAGGAGTAAGAAAATGAAAAAGGTGAAAAAATGCGTGTTCATGGGTTTGCTGGTGCTGCTGGGGATCGGGCACTTGTACGCCGGCGGCCAGAAGCAAAGCGACGGCAGGATCAAGATTGAGTATTTCAGCCTGAAACGGGAAACGGCCGCAATAATGGACGGGTTTATCGCGGACTTTGAAAAGGAGTTTCCCAATGTCAGGGTTGAACAGACCAACGTGCCGGACCCGGCCCGGATATTGTCTACCCGTATGTCCAGCAACGATACCCCCGAAATATTTTCTTCCTGGCCCAATGAAAGCTGGCGGACACAGGTCAGGGAAGGCTATGTTATGGATTTGAGTGATTTTTCCGCCATAAGCCGGATTCGGGAAGACGCCCGTGAGTACTGCAAGGTAAACGGTAAGGATTATATCATTCCCATTTCGTATAACACGATGAGCGTCATCTACAACAAGGACATTTTTGACCGCTATGGTTTATCCTCCCCCAAAAATTGGGCCGAGATGATGACCATCTGCGCCACCCTTAAAAAGAACGGGATCACCCCCTTTCTGATTACCGGCAAGGATCTGGAAGCTCCCCGGCAGGATTTTGACGTGTACCTGCTGACCATAGCAAGCTGGCAGGCATTCAGGGACGATGTGGTAGCCAGAAAAGCCGATATGACCAAACCCTACGGAGCGCAGCTCCGGGAATTGGCGGGCCGTATCCTGCAGCTTGTGGAGTACGCGCAAAGCGATATTCTTGGTTCTGGCCGGGATCAACTGCTTAACGATTTTGCCGCCGGCAAGGGCGCGATGCTTATCAACGGGAGCTGGAGTATTCCCCCCATCCTGAACGCCAACTCCCGGATGAATTTTTCCATGTTCCCGTTCCCGGCGGTTGACGGCAGCAAGACCATGATCAACGTCTATCCCGGTGACTTTGCGCTCTGCGTTTCCGCACAGGCAAAGCACCCCAATGAATCCAGGGCTTTTATTGAATATCTTACCCGCCCCAATGTCGCCCGGATTTATGCTGAAAAAGACGGATCAATTTCCTGTATCAAGGGAGTCGATTATGTTGCTCCCCAGCTTAAGGAAATGAGCGATTTTATTCAAACCACCGGCAGGGTTACGGTGTATCCGACCGCATACTGGACCATGGCCCAGCTTGACGGTATCGGGGCGGCTGTTCAGCAACTGTACATGGACAAAAATATCGATAATTTTCTGAGGAACGTACAAACCAACCTCAACAGCAATTAGGCGCGAACATTTTTGTGACGGAGGTGGGAATATGAAAAGATCATGGAAAGACGCAAAACAAACAGGTTTTTTTCTGTTCTCGCTTCCCGCGCTGCTGCTGTTCAGTCTGCTGTATGTATACCCCATGCTTGGAGGATTGTACTACAGCCTTACCGATTGGAACGGCCTTGCGAAAACTTTCAAGATAACCGGTATTGAAAACTACATACAGATTTTTACCAATGTCCGCGTGCGTATGTCCATGCTTTTTACCGTAAAATACACTGTCCTTTTGGTAGCAAGCGTACTGGTTCTGGCGACGGCGCTGGCTTTGATTGTCAGTTACGCGCTTCACCCACGGACCAGGACTTTTTTCCGTTCAATGTTTTTTGCGCCGGTGGTATTGAGCCTTATCACCGTCGGCCTTATTTTTAACGAGATTTTTTACCGGATAATTCCCCAACTGGGCCGGATAGCGGGCAGCGAACTGTTGTCGAAAAATATCCTGGGAAATCCCAAAACGGTAATTTTCGGCATCCTGATTGTCAATATCTGGCAGGGTGTGGGTATTCCCTTTGTCATGCTACTTGCCGGACTGCAGAATATCCCCACCGATTTATATGAGGCGGCGACTATCGACGGGGCAAATCCCGTACAGGCCTTTAGAAAAATCACCATCCCGTTTCTGCTGCCCATATTCAACGTGTGTTTTGTTCTCACTTTCAAAAACGGGTTGACCGTATTTGAATATATTCAGGCCATGACCGAAGGGGGGCCGGCCCGCTCAAGCGAAGCGGTTGGTTTTTTGATTTACAAGCTGGCCTTTTGGGAATACAAGATGAGCTATGCCATGGCAATCTCGGTGTTATTGCTGGTTGTAATATCCCTGGTTTCTTTTGCGCAGATTAAAATCAGTTCCCGTTTTGAGGTGGGGCAATTATGAAAAAGATTCGGCCTGTTACCGTTTTCGCGTATATAACCGCGGTTATTACCGTACTGCTGATAGTGTTTCCCCTGTACCTCACCGTTATAATCGCCTTCAAATCGCCTGAAGAATCGGCGCTGAATTTTTTCTCGCCCCCGTCGTCCTTGTATCTGGACAATTTCAAAAAAGTGGTAAGCGACGCGCATTTTCCCCAGTATATCCAGAATTCGCTTTTTATAACCGTTTTCGCGGTAGGAATAATAGCGGTATTTATTCCCATGGTAGCCTACTCAATTTCGCGTAACGGTAAATCAAGGTACTATAAATTTCTGTATTTGTATATCGTAAGCGGCATTTTTGTGCCTTTTCAGGTCCTTATGGTTCCGCTGACCCATTTCGCGTCAAAAGCGCATATGATGAACCGCCAGGGCCTGGTACTCATTTACATTACCTACGCGCTTTGTCAGGGGGTATTTCTGTTTGTCGCCTATTTCAGGGCGGTTCCGCTGGAGATTGAGGAAGCGGCGGAAATTGACGGCTGCGGCATTGTCCGTACTTTTTTTCAGATTATATATCCGCTGGTAAAACCGATGACCGCGACCATAATAATTTTGAATACCCTCTGGATATGGAATGATTTTCTGCTCCCCCTGCTTATTCTGAACAAACAGGCTTTGTATTGGACCCTGCCGCTCTTTCAGTACAATTTCAAGTCCCAGTTTACCTTTGACTACAATCTGGCTTTCGCGTCATTTCTGTTTTCCATGGTTCCCATGCTGATTTTTTACGGATGCCTGCAAAAGTATATTATCGAAGGACTGACGGCGGGTTCGGTAAAAAGCTGACCGAACATTAGAGGAGGGAAACGGTGGCTGAAACTCTGGCGGAATTGATAGCGAATTTTCATTTGCCGCCCCTTGCCCGGCTCAGCAACGGAAATCCGGTGAATACCGGCGAGGAATGGCGGCGGCGCAGGGAGGAGATACTGGTACTGCTGCGGCGGGAAATGTACGGGACAACGCCGGATCCCTGTCAGGTAAAGGGAACGGTTCTCAAGGAAGATTCCGCAGCCTATGCCGGAAAGGCGGTTGAACGGCAGATCCGCATAGACCTTAAGGCGCCGGAAGGAATACGGTCATTTCCCCTGACCACGGTTTTTCCCCGGGTACGGCCGCTTAAAGGCATATTTGTCAATATTGCTTTTATGGTACAGGGCATTGACGGCGCGCGTTATTGTCCAGGCTGTCCCATTGAAGAAATTATCGATGAGGGCTTCGCCATTGCCATATACGATTATTTGGACATAACAAGCGATGACGGCGATTTTACCACAGGCATCGCCGGAGTCTTTCCCCGTGAGGCCGGAACCGGCTGGGGAAAGCTTGGCATGTGGGCCTATAGCATGAGCCGTGTCGCTGATTATCTGCATACCCTTGATAAATATACGGATATTCCCCTGGCGGCTATTGGCTTTTCCCGTCTTGGCAAAACGGCCCTCTGGTGCGGTGCTCAGGATGAACGGTTTGATTTTGTGATGCCCTTTGGTTCCGGTACGGGAGGAGTTGGCTTTACCCGCCGCAACCGGAAAGAATCAATCGGGGAACTGTGGAATCGCAACCGGTTCTGGTTCTGCGATAATTTTCACCGCTACCGTAATGACGCGGATGCTCTGCCCTTTGATCAGCATTTTGTTATCGCCGCCTGCGCGCCCCGAAGATTGCTTACCGTAATTGGCATGGAGGATCAGTGGGCCGACGTTGAAAATGAATACCTCTCCTGTATCGCCGCAAGTGAAGGATACCTCCTGTCCGGCACCAAGGGCTTTACAGCCCCCGGCGTTTTTCCCCGGGCCGATACCGCCCTGATGGAAGGCGATATTGCCATGGGGCTGCGAAGCGGAACACATTTTCTGAGCCGTGCCGACTGGCGGGTTGCGATGAACTATATTAACGCGAAGTCTCCTCTGCGTTCAGTGTAAAGCATGAACTGGCGGCGGTGTCCGGTGTTTTCAGTTGCCGGAAACCGTATTTTCGCCCTGTTTTAGCATAAAAAATACAAGTATTCCCCAGGGCCCCTGCATTGCGGGTGTTCCGGCGGGAAAATCCGAAAGAACTGTCGGCGTCCCTGTATTCATGGGTAATGGAAGCGCGGGAACTGCGGCAGCCCGATGTGAATATCGATGGGAAAACGATACGGGGAGGCGGGGGAATATCCGGTCCATGTGGTCAGCGCGTAGGTGGGGGAGGAGCAGATAGTACTGGGGCAGGTGGTGGCAGACGAGAAAAGGAATGCAATCACGGCGAATTCTAATAACGGAATAGAAGGCGCTTGGCGGGAAGGGCGAAAAGCAGGGCATAAAGAGGTAATTGACCTGTTGGCTCAAGGTAAATCGATTAACAGAATGGACAGCGCGGACATCCGGCGGAGAAATAGGTTCTGTAGAATTTCAGTTTCTAACCGGCGCATTATCCCGCTGATTTTTTTATTCAATTTCCGTTATACTTGCCGGTATGAAAATAGCCATTGCCCAAATCAATTCTACTATTGGTGATTTTGCCGGTAACTGCGAAAAAATTATAGCCTTTGTCCGCCGGGCCTATACGGAACTAAAGGCCGATCTGGCGCTTTTTCCCGAACTTTCGGTCTGCGGGTATCCGCCCATGGATTTGCTGGATCAGGACCGTTTTGTGGATCTCAATATTCAGAGCGTAGATAGTCTAAGGCAGGAGCTGCCGCCAAAAATTGCCGTGGGGATTGGTTTTGTAAACCGGAACCCCTATGCGGGGGGAAAATCCCTGGTAAATGAATACGGTATTTTGCTGGACGGCAAGATCGCCTTTGAACAGCTCAAAACCCTGCTGCCCACCTACGATGTATTCGACGAAGCCCGTAATTTTGAGCCTGCCCGTGAATGGCCGGTCTTTGAGTTTAAGGGTGAGCGTATTGGTTTTGCGATCTGCGAGGATGTATGGAGGGAAACGGACATTCCTGGAACGGCTTATGTGCATGATCCGGTAAGCGAACTGTTTGACAAAGGCGCAAGCCTGCTCTGCGTGCCTTCAGCTTCGCCTTACGTAGCGGGTAAACTGAAAACCCGCAGGACTCTGGCGGAGCGGATCAGCAGCCGGGGCAATATTCCCCTAATCTACATCAATGCCGTGGGGGCAAATGACCAAATTCTGTTTGATGGCCGCTCCTTTGTGGTAAGCCCCGGCGAGGACGGCAAGGCCCCGCCATTAATGGCAAAAACCTTTGTCGAAGACCTTGTATGCTGGGACGGTGCCGCCGTCATTACACATAACGAATTGCATCTGCGGAACGCCTCCCCCCCCTCTCCCGTTTCTTGTTACGCAGGGTTTAATCCCCAGGAACTTGACGTAATGGAAACAGGCTTAATTGTAGGCATAAAAGATTATATGCGGAAATGCGGTTTTGAGCGGGCGCATCTGGGGCTTTCCGGCGGCATCGATTCGGCGCTGGCCGCATGGCTTGGAGTACAGGCCGCCGGAAAAGAAAACATTGTCTGTTTCAGTATGCCGTCACGGTTTTCCTCGCAGGGTTCAAAGGACGATGCAAAAGAGCTGGCGGAAAACCTTGGCTGCCGTTACGAAGTGCTGCCCATAGAGCCGGTGTTTGAAAGTTTTCTTGCAAGCCTTACGGCTGTTTTTGAAAACCGTCCTTTTGATATTGCCGAGGAAAATTTACAGGCCCGCATACGGGGAACGCTGCTTATGGCGTTTTCCAATAAATTTAATTCCATGCTCCTTACCACAGGGAACAAAAGCGAACTTGCTATGGGCTACTGTACCCTGTACGGTGATATGAACGGCGCGTTGGGACCAATTGGCGATCTTTTTAAAACCGAAGTCTTTGCCCTGTGCAGGCGGATCAATGATCGGATGCTGGAATCGGGGGCAAAGCCGCCAATTCCCCAGGCGATTATTGACAAGCCACCATCGGCTGAACTGCGGCCAAACCAAACCGATCAGGATAACCTGCCCCCCTATGAAGTGTTAGACGAAATTCTAAAACTCTATCTGTTTGGCAACCTTTCAAAAGACGAAATTGCCCGGCAGGGCTGGGATTCGGAACTTGCGGGGAAAATCATTACTACCGTTGCAAGGGCTGAATTCAAGCGCAGACAGGCGCCGCCGGTACTCAAGGTAAGTCCAAGGGCCTTTGGCATGGGGCGACGTATGCCCATTGCGCGAAAAGTATACGAAGTTTAAACCGAAATTGCGCCTTGTTAATAGAGCCTGTGCAAAACTTGGTTAGTTTTGCACAGGCTCTTGCAGTTTTTCAGCGGTTGTTGTTGCAAAACTGAAGTTTCGCAACAACCCCGCCTTTCAATATGAATAAGCGTCAAGAATACCCATAAGCCGTTCCTTTTCGATAGAGCGAAGAAAATTAGCCAGGCGCGGCCCCTGATCCTTGCCGATAAGGGCCTGGTATGCGGAGCGGAACAGGTCCTTGCCTTCAAGACCGGCCTTTTCCGCAACGGCGTAAATTGCCTGGGCGCAGCTTTTGTCATCGGTAAAGGTTTCGATGCGGGCGATTACCTCGTCCCGCAGCAGCTTGAGCGCGGCTGCTTCCGCCGGGGCAAGGGCGGCCTGTTCGCCTGCCGGCCTTAGCTGGAAACGAAATTCATCCGGGGAACAGTTTTCCACCCAGTATTTGGCGCAGACTGCCCGCGCCCACAGCGCCGGAATCTGATCCGGCCCCGGCCCTTCGGCCTGCGGCTGTTCAGCCCCTTTTGCCAGCGCGGCCAGGGTTTTTTCTATATCGCCATCGGCAATTTGAATCAGGTTGCAAAGGTGGCGGAAAGGTATCTGGTATGGCCGGGGCATAGTTTCAAGAGGCAAGGTTTTGCCATCCGGGGCAACGGCAGTCTGCGAAAGCTCGTATATGCGCCGTTCGCGGCGGTAAGCGGTATCGTCCTTTGCAGGCTCCATTTTCCAGGCAATACGCTCGGTCTTGTCATAATCTTCATAAATTTTTATCACATCAAGATCAAAGGAAATGGTAAACTCGGTGTTGGGACGGGTTCCGGCAAAAAGGTAGCGGGCCAGTTCCGGCGTATACACTTTTAGCACATCGTCAAGGGTGATCACATTCCCCGATGAAGAAGACATTTTTCCCGGCAGCCCTTTGGTGCCGATAAAGTCATAGCGAAAAGTAACGGGCGCGTCCCAATTATACACCTCTTTGCACACATGGCGGGCCGTGTCGAAACTACCCCCCTGGCTGTGGTGATCTTTCCCAGCCGGTTCAAAATCGACCTTTTCGTATTCCCAGCGCATGGGCCAATCTACCCGCCAGCCGAGTTTGATTCCCCTGGCGCTGCGAATGTCCGAAGTTTCGCGGTGACCGCAGGCATCGCAATGGTAGGAAAGCCCCCATTCGCCGTCCCAGCCGTCAATACCAGTTTCATCTTTGTTGCACACGTCACAGAACACGCTAACCGGCCACCATTCGCCCTGTATCTTGTGATCCTCGTCGCGGAATTGGTCAAGAATTTTTTTCAGCGCATCCCGGCGCTCAAGCGCCCGGCGTATTCCTTGCGCATAACGGGAAGCGCGGTAACGTTCCGCCTGGTACAGGTATTCGGGAAAAATCCCCACTGCGGGGAGCTTGGTTTCAACATCACATTCATGGTGACGGGCGTAACTGGAATCCCGCTCCCAGGGATCAGGAACCATAGTAATGGGAAAACGCAGGTGTTTTTCAAGCTCCTCCTGTTTGGGCATGTTCTTGGGCACCTTGCGGAACACATCATAATCATCCCATGAATAGATAAACCGCGTTTTTTTGCCTAAATCGCGCAATGCCCGCGCCACCAGTTCAACAGAGATAATCTCCCGAAAATTGCCGATATGCACCGTACCCGAAGGGGTAATCCCCGAAGCGCAGGTATACAGTTCCTTTTCGCCTTTTTCACGAATAATTTTAAGGGCGGTTTCATCGGCCCAATGCGCCGCCGTTTCTTTTCGCTGCTCGTTACTGTTCATGTGAGGCAATTATACCCAAGGAAGGGAAACAGCGCAATGCGCCGGATCGCCGCGCAATTAAAAGGGAGTTCTGCGTTCAACCTGTTACGGCCCGGTGATCGATTCGGCAGCGGCAAAATCGGCGGCGGCGCTTTCGTTGCTGCCCAATAACCGCAGAATATTCCCCCGGCTGGCGTAGGCGTTGGCGTATCCGGGATCAATGGCAAGGGCGCGGTTAAGGTCCGCAAGGGCTTTGTCAAAATTACCCTTGTTGTACCATGCGTTCCCCCGGTTATGGTAAGCCAGGGCGTAATTGGGATTTAGTTTAACAGCTTCGGAAAAATCCGCAATGGCGCGGTCGTCGTCTTCCTTGCAATACCATGCGCTCCCCCGGCGGTTCCAGACCGATGCGTTGCGGGGTTCCAGGCGGACAAGACGGGTACAATCTTCGATGGTACTATCGTAATCGCCTTTTTCGTAAAATGCGTAGGCGCGGTTGGCAAGAGCGTCGGTGTAATCGGTTCTGAGCTTTAGGGCCCTGGTATAATCGGCAATGGCTTTTTCTGTTTCGCCGCGTTCGGCATACGCATAGCCCCGGTAGTTGTATAACTCCGCACGGTCGCTTTTTAGATTGATGGCGCGGGTGTAATCGTCTATGGCGCGGCTTAACTGGCCCTTTTTAAGCCAGGCGTTCCCCCGCGCCTCCAGGGAATCGGCATAATCGGATTTAAGATTAATGGAATGGGTGTATTCGGCAATTGCGTTGTCGTAATCTCCGGCACGGTATTGTTTCTCTGCGGAAATAAACGAAATAAGGTACTGCTCCATACCCATTTGCCGCAGAACCGCAGGATCGGCTTTTTGATAATTAACAGGATCAATTTCTGATATATTAACCCCAAAAGAAGGCAGAAGGCCGCTGAAATCTTTTAATGAACGCGAAGGCTGATAACTAACCGAAGCGTTTCTGGCCGGCGCGGCGGCTGGTTTTTCGGCTGCCGTTTCGCTTTCTATGGGTTTTTGTTCTGTAACTGTAACTTCAGGCTCAACAACAGCCGGTTCAGGCGCGGCTGGCGTCTCTACAGGCGGCGGATTTTTTGCATGGCAGCCGGGAAAAACAAGGGCAAGGCAGCAGATAACAGGAATCCAGTTAAAAAATTTCATAGCTTATTATATCGGGGCTTTTTAAAAATGTCAAATTTTGGAATCGCATACCTCGCCTTGAAGGGCTAAACTTGACCTGCAAAATATTTGGCGCAAGAGTAACGCTCAATACTAAAGAAAACCCCTGCGGGGTGGGGCGGCGGCAGGATAAAACCATCTGGAATTCCCTGCCGGAGCATACCGGAACAAAAAGCAGCCTATAGGGGCTGTACTGATCTGGAGTGCAAGCCGCCCGGCGGCCCTTGTAATTGTTGCGTAAGCAACTGCCAAGCGTAAACAGACTGCGGCGTTTGCGCTTTTTTATCTATAATATAGAGGTTATTGCAAAACTTCAGTTTTGCAACAACAACCGCTATATTTACCTGCCAATTGCCCACAAGCGGCTTTTATATTCCTTCCGTATGATTGCCTTATTTTTACTTCAAGTCCGTAATTTTCCAAATTATCTTTAAATCGTTCAATGTTCCTTCTATTTGTATTTTTTAAAATTTTCTGGTTCGTTTGATTATATTCTAATAAATTTATCATAATATTTTCATGATTAAACCATTCAACCAAATGTTTTATATCGGTATATGTATCATTTATTCCAGTTAATAATAAATACGCAATTGTCAATCTTCTATTATGGCGTTTTGAATACGATAAAGCGGCTTCAACAGTTTCGTTAATATCATTACCGCTCATTCCTGGAATAATATAATCCCTTGTCACTTGTGTCGTTGCGTGTAATGATAATACTAACTGGATTTTTAAATGTTCTTCCCTTAATTTTTTCAATGCTTTTATAGGACCAACCGTTGAAACTGTTATCCCATCTGTAGGAAAATCCAATCCATTCCTGTCCCGAAGAATATGAATTGCCTTTATTACGGAATCATAATTATACAACGGTTCTCCTATGCCCATAAATACAATTCTATTTATTTTTTCTTTTAAAAAAATAACCTGCTGTACTATTTCAGAAGGAGTTAAATTCCTTAACAGCCCGTTCCTGCCTGATTCACAAAAGACACATTGAACTGGGCATCCGGCTTGGGTGCTTACGCAGGCAGTTATGCCTGTTTTTCGTTTTATGCAAACGGTTTCTATACATTTATTATCCAGTAATTCATAGACATATTTTTGTGTATATATGTCCTTAAAAATATCCTTTACCCATAGTGTATGGGATTTTTTTAGAGAAGGATTTTTATACAAAAATGAATACAATTTCCTTGTGCCATTTTCGCCAATAACACTGGCGATCTCAGCGCAAGTAAACCCAAAAGGGTCATTGATAATATCAATAAGGGAACAATTATTTCCATGAATGTTTTTCATAATTAACCTCCAAGAATGTAAAAACACCTCACCCGTCAACGGGAATCCCATTGAGATTTTGAGAAAAGTTTTACTGGCTAACTATAAAAAACAAAATGCCACGATATTCTCTTAGAGCCTGTTCAAAATCTGGAATTTTGGCGTTGCAAACGCCAAAATTCTACCTTGCAGGCTCAAAAAGAGCCCGAAAATCGGGGTTTTTACGGTCTATTGACCGCAAAAATCCACAATT
>JAITHQ010000014.1 GCA_031279925.1 Treponema sp.
GGCACATGCCGTTCCGTAGGAACGGATGCCAGCCCTGGTCTTGCTGCGCAAGCCCTTATCCGGGCTGGCAAAACGTAGTAAACAGCCGGAACGATAGAGCTGGGCTAGGGATGCGTAGACGGATTTTAAGGCGCACACACGGCGGCCTAAAGGCCGCCTACCATTGCTGGCATACAGAGGCCATTGCTGGTGCTACACCATGCTAACGGTATTGATCTACGCCCCTTGACGGGGCGCGTTTTCCTGGGTGGCGCACATACGGCGGCCTAAAGGCCGCCTACCATTGCTGGCATACAGCGGCTATTACTGGTGCTACACCGTGCTAAGGTTATTCACCTACGCCCCTTGACGGGGTGCGTTTTCCTGGATGGCGCACACACGGCGGCCTAAAGTCCGCCTACCATTGCTGGCATACAGTGGCTATTGCTGGTGCTACACCGTGCTAACGGTATTGATCTACGCCCCTTGACGGGGGCGCGTTTTCCTGGTGGGTTTTAGCCTGCCGCTGTCCTCACCCTGTAGGACGGGGGGTGTTGATTGACTTTTTATAAGATTTGGGATAATTTGTAATAGAGGTTTAGATTATCCCAATTATGAAAAACAGCGATTTTATAGAGCGGCATGCGGGAAAGGCGCTTGCGGAACTTACCCTTTCCTTTTCGGTTATTCTGGTAACCGGCCCCCGGCAGATTGGAAAAACCACCCTCTTGCAAAATACACCCAAAACAGGAAAAATGCGCTATATCAGTTTTGATGATGCCGCCGAAATTCTTGCGGTAAAAACAGATGCAAAAACTTTTCTTTCCCTGCACCGGCCTCCGGTTGTATTCGACGAAATTCAGTATACGCCGGAACTTTTTCCTTACCTTAAAATCGAAGCGGATAAAAATAAAAAAAAGGGAATGTACTATCTTACCGGCAGCCAGCAGTTTCACCTAATGAAAAATGTAAGCGAAAGTCTTGCCGGAAGAATAGGAATATTGCAGCTAATGGGGCTTTCGATGAGGGAAACCGGCGGTGATAAATTCAACAAGCCTTTTATCCCTGCCTTAAAATATTTTAAGGCCCGGGAAAAAAGCGCAAAAAGTTACAGACCTGCCGAAATATGGAAAATGATCCATAGGGGTTCTTTTCCTGCGGTTGTTTCCGGCTTTTCAAAACAGAAGGCTTTTTATGACGCCTATATCAGAACCTATATAGAGCGGGATGTGCGCTCACTTGCCCAAGTTGGCGATGAATTGCAGTTTATGCAGTTTATTACCGTGGCGGCAAGCCGTACCGGGCAAATGTTGAATTTTCGAGACATGGCCCGCGACGTACAGATCAGCGAGCCTACCGCAAAAAAATGGCTTTCGATTTTGGTAAGTTCCGGCCTGGTATACCTGCTTCCACCCTTTTCGATGAATGTGGGAAAACGGGTGGTAAAAACGCCCAAGCTTTATTTTCTGGATACCGGCCTTGCCGCATATTTGACCAAATGGACGGACAGCGAAGTGTTAATGAAAGGCGCGGCTGCGGGCGCTTTTTTTGAAACGTTTGTTATTGGAGAAATTCTTAAGAGTTATTACAACGCTGGAACGGAGCCTGCCATGTTCTACTACCGGGACAAGGACAAAAAAGAAATTGATCTATTGATAATGGAAAACGGTACACTATATCCATTGGAAATCAAGGCCACTGCTACTCCCAAAAAAGAAGACGCTTCGGTTTTTAAGGTACTAAAGACGGTGAAAGGGCTTAAAATTGGAAGCGGCGGTCTTGTCTGTACGGATACAGTCTTGGGTATTCTCGATAAAGATCGTTACAGTATCCCGGCGGCGTTTTTATAAATTTCGCATAACAGATTGGAAGGAGTAGGAATGAAAAAAATAAAAGCCGCCATTGTAGGCTTGGGCCGCATCGCAAGCCTGCTTGAGGAAGACAGTTTGCGGGAAAAACCTTGTACCCATGCCGGGGCCATTGCCCTCAATCCCGATTGCGCCATGGTTGCGGGCTGCGATATTGCCGAAGAGCGCCGCCTGATTTTTGCGGAAAAGTGGCAGGTTCCGGTATACGCCGATGCCGCCGAAATGATCCACGCCCATTCGCCCCAGATACTCGTAATTGCCACTCATCCTGACACCCATTGGCATTACTGCCGCCTTGCCGCCACATTAAGCGTTCCAGTTCTAATTTGTGAAAAGCCGCTGGCTGACAATATTGGCGAAGCCCGTAAAATTGAACAAATTGCGCATCACAACAGTATAACCATTATCACCAACCACGAGCGGCGTTATGCAGCGGATTACCTTCTGGCCAGGACCACGCTTGATAAAGAAAAACTGGGCAGGCTTTTAAGCATACGGGCAAATCTGTATATGGGAAAAAATAAGCGCCTGCTTGATGTGTTCTGGCACGATGGTACCCATCTTGCGGACGCGATTATGTTCCTTGCCAATGGAACGCTGAAACACAGGCGGCGCTGGGGTGCAAAACTGACTGCCCGCGCCGGAACCGCCTGGCTTGAAGGAGATCTGCGTTTACCGGTTTCCGCTGAAACAAACGGCGGAAGGAAACACTCTGATTCCATGTCTATTCCGGTCATTATAGAAATCGGCGCTGGGCGGGATCACCTGGTTTTTGAAATTGAATTTTCCTGCGAGAAAGGACGCCTGCGTATCGGCAACGGTGTTTTCGAGGTGTGGGAGAGCGCCCCCAGTCCCTATGCGGAAAAGTTCCATTCGCTTAAACGGAGCGAAGACATTTTTTCAGGTCCAACTGGTTATTTTTCCAACATGGTACAGGATGCGGTTCTTTGCGTAAGAGAACCGGGCAGGCAGCCCCGATCAAGCGCCGCCGACGGATTGAGGGTAATTGAATACCTTAATTCGGTAAAGAAATGGGGCCGTTAGCTGTTTTTAGTTAGCAGCCCTGTTTATGCGGCCATAAATGGAAAGGCCCTGATTCAGCGAAAGAAGATGTTGCTATTCTCTGCACATTTTCGCGTGCGAACTTTAGGGTGCATCTGTAATGTGTGTCCGTTTTGTCTGTAAAATAGGCTTATTGTGTTTTGCAGGCGGTGGGTACTTGAGGCGATTCAATTTTATCGTTATAGTAAAAGCTAAACTGCGGAGGGTAGGCCAGTGGTTAAGCCGCCAGTTTTGGGAACTGGCTGTCGGGGGTTCGAATCCCCCCTCTCCGAGACACACAATGTAACATGGTACAGGGCCTGAAAATTCAAAATTCAAACAACGGAAGCTGCAAGCCTGCCCCGTCAATATCCGAAAGCAGCCGCCGTATCCGTAAAGGATCATCGGGACGCTCAATAAAAGCGCCGTTGCAGCTGATAAAGTAACGGGCGCGTTTAAGCGCCGCCCCCATGCGGCGCAGGCCGTCGAAACCAGGACTGCGGGAGCGGCGTGTTTCAATAATGCGGCGGGCGGTTTTCGCGCCTATGCCCGGCACACGAAGTAGCGTTTCATAATCGGCGCGGTTTATTTCCACCGGAAAAAAATCAATATGCTTTAAGGCCCAGGCAGTTTTTGGATCAATGTGCGTATCAAGGAAGGGCTCGTCTTCGCCAAGAATTTCGGCGGCGGAAAAATGGTAAAAACGCAACAGCCAATCTGCCTGATACAAGCGGTGTTCCCGGACCAGCGGCGGGCCGGAAACATCCGGCAATCGGGAGTCGCCTACAGCAGAACAATTGCTCTTGACGGAAACACCGGGGTGGATAAAGGCGGAATAATATACCCGCCGCAGGGAAAACTTGCGATACAGGGAACTTGATAAATTGATAATCTGCCGGTCATCCTCGGCGCTCGCCCCTACAATAAGCTGGGTGCTTTGTCCTGCCGGGGCAAAGGAAGGGCTTGCGATTCTGCCCTGCGGCAAAAAACGCGCCGTGCGCTGGGCCTTCTCAAACTCTCCGCTTAACCCCGCAAAATCTCCCATCGCGCAAAGTATCTCTTTTCCCGATTTATCCGGTGCAAGACATTGCAGGCTTTTATTGGTAGGAAGCTCAATATTGACGCTGAGGCGGTCTGCCCACAGCCCCGCCTCGCGGATTTTCTTTTCGCCGGCGCCAGGAATTATTTTAAGATGAATATAGCCGCCATAGCCCGCCTCGGTACGCAGTGTCCGGGCGGTCTTGATAAGTTTTTCCATAACAATATCGGGATCGGCAAAAACACCCGATGAGAGAAACAGACCCTCAATATAGTTGCGCCGGTAAAATTCGCTTGTCAGCTCCACCAGTTCCTGAACGGTAAAACTGCTCCGTTTGACATCCGCCGAAGCACGGTTCACGCAGTAAACACAGTCAAAACGGCAGACATTGGAAAACAACACCTTGAGCAGACTAACACAGCGTCCGTCCTCAGTCCAACTGTGGCAGACACCGGCGGGCAGACTCGCCCCAAATTTCCATCCCTTTCCATTACTTCCCGAAGAAGCGCAGGAAGCGTCATACTTTGCCGCCCCCGCCAGAACCGATATTTTTTCTGCAATATCACCAACGCCAGGCATCTTCCCTCCTTATAATACTATACATTTGTATAGATAAAAAATCAACAGCCCCGCCATGAAGGACTAAACTTGACCCACAAAAATAGCTCGCTGTAACCCTGCAGAGTGAGGGGAGCCGCAGGCTAAAAACCCAGCAAGTATCGCACCCCGTCAAGAGTGTGGATGAATAATGTTAGTATGGTGTAGCGCCAGTGACTGCCACTGTATGCCAAAACCGGTAGTGACCTTTAGGCCGCCGTACGTGCGCCGTAGAATTCGCCTACGCATACCCTGCCCGGCTCTATCTTACTGCCAAAACAGTAAGCAGTGATAAATAAGTGGATTATACGCTTTTAAGTTATCTTTATCCCGCCGTACGGCTTTTATTCCAGTTAAGATTTAGCCCTTAGAGCCTGTTCAAAATCTGGAATTTTGGCGTTGCAAACGCCAAAATTTTACCTTGCAGGCTCCAAAAGAGCCCGAAAATCGGGTTTTTTGCGGTCAATAGACCGCAAAAAACCACAATTTGAACAGGCTCTTACAGTGCCCGGGGCGCTTTACTTTTTCAGCAGTTTGGCGAGCAGGCGGTCGAGACTGTCGGCAAAGGCTTTAATATCTTTCCTGCCATAGTTTGCAATACGTTCAGTTCCAAGGCCATTCTCGGCAAGGCCAACCATAAAGTTTCGCATTGACAACAATTCGCCAATGTTTTCTTTGGTAAAAGTCCTGCCCCGGTCGTCAATAACCGCCGCTTCCCGCTCTATCAATTTTTTTGCCAGGGGAATATCCCGGCTTATTACCAGGTCGCCAGGCTCGGCAAGTTCCACAATACGGCTGTCGGCGGAATCCTTTCCAGGGGGGCAAATTTCCATTACACAATTTTTCCCGGTAATGCCCGGTATAGGGCGGTTTGCTGCAAATACCGCCGGTATTCCCCGCCTGACAGCGGTACGCAGCGCCAGTTCCCTCGCCGCCCTAGGGCAGGAATCGGCGTCAACAAGAATCTTCATGGCGGATGGCGGCCTGGGGCAGGGTAGCTGCATAGAGGGTATAGGTTCCCTCAAACATCAGCGGTTTCCCGTTATTGCCGCAGGCCGGCAGAAAAACCGATTCGCCGGTTTTCAGAATCATACCGTCCCGGGATTCGCCGCCGGTAATGTGCAGTTCCCCGGCGGTAACAATGCAGATTGCCGGGCCATTCGGAGCCGGGGCAGCCGTACCCTTTCCTCCGCTCATGGTCAAAAGGGAAAACTCATCACATGCCGCAGGATAGCAAAAGGAGCCAGCCGCCCCGGCGTCGTAATTGGGACGCAAAATTTCGGGCCGCAGGGGACTATAGTCCAGGATATTCAATAATTCAGGAACATCAATGTGTTTAAGACTAAGCCCTCCCCGAAGAACATTGTCGGAATTTGCCATTAATTCCACCCCCAGGCCATGTATGTAGGCGTGAAGCACCCCATCCCGAAGAAAAATCGCTTCCCCCGGCTTTAGGTGAAAAATATTGAGGTACAACGGCGACACCAGCGCCGGATCGCCAGGGTAGCGAGCCGCAAAATCACCCATAAGTTCCCATTGAAGCGGGGAAAGCCCCGCTGTGGTTTCCCTGCCGCAGGCGATAGCGCTGCTGCAGGCGATATAGGCGGTAAGCTCATTCCGCAATGCGGCGGAAAGGCCAAAAAGGGCGTTTACAAAATTTCGCAATGCGGCTGTAGTATCCGCCGTGTCCAGAGCCGCAAAAAGCGGGGCAAAACCCTGGCGTAAAGCGGAAGATTCAGGCGGCAGGCACGAAGGCGGCGATAAAAACGCCCTCAAAAGGCTGCGGATTTCATCCGGCGGGCGAAAGCCGCACATTCCGGTAAAGGGAGTAAGGGCGCAGATAATTTCCGGCTTATGGTTTGAATCCCGGTAGTTCCGATTCGGAGCGTCAATGGCAATTCCAGCTTTATTTTCCCGTTCAAAGCCCTCCCTTGCCTGAACCAGATTCGGATGAGCCTGTATGGAAAGGGGAGCTTGTGCGGCGAGTACTTTAAAAAGAAAGGGAAGAGCGCCGTATTGTTCCGCCGCCTGCTCTCCCAGGCAATATTCGGTATTCCGGGCAATAAAATCGGCAAGGGTAATTTCACCCCCGTTAATAGTAACCGTAGAAGACGCGCCGGGATGGCTTCCCATCCAGAGTTCCGCCCAAGGCTTGCCGCCGGTATTCGCCAATCCCAAAAGGCGGGGAATCCAGTCCGGCGACCCCCATTCATAATGTTTAACGTAATTGTTTAGCTTAAAAAATTCAGGCATCGGTAGACGTCTTCTTTTCCAGTACTTCATCGATACGGGCAATAAGATTCAGGGTACGCTGTTCAAGCTCCTTTGCTTCGCCCGCCCGCTGGGCTTCGGCCCGCTCCCTCTCCTCTCCCGCCTGCATCTTCAATTTATTGATCTCATCGCATAACAAAAAACCGGTAAGAATAGCTACCTTAAGCGGATCCTTCATGGCAGATATATTCTGGGTGTTTTCCACCGCCGCCTGGTACTGAGCCAGCACTGCATCAAGATATACCGGATCTTCGTCCGCCGTAATGGAAAAACTTGTACCCAGAATATCCAGACGAAGATCATTCGCAGCCATAGCCCTTAAAAAATGTCCAGTTCCCCATTCTCTGCATCTTTCGCCGGCGTTTCTTCGTTTTGCGGCGCCGCTAAAGGGTCAGAGACATCGGTTTGGGTTTCACCGCCGGGTATCTCAAAAAAGATTGTTTCTCCATCCGCGCCGGAGGAAGCGGGTACATCCGAATTGGCATCCCTGGAAGGAACCTCCGTTTGCAAACTTGCGGAATTTTGGGCCGCCGCCTGATTTTTTGCCGCCGCCCCTGCTGAAGCCGTTTTGGATGTTTCCCTGGAGGGGCTTTTACCTGGTTTCTCCCACAGGCTTTTCTCTATTGCATCCTCAAACTGGTTAAGCCGGTCCAGCGCGGAAAGGATTCCGTCTTCGATTCTACCCTGATCTTCCTTGAAGCGTACAATGAGAATCTCAAGCTCATCGATCCGTTTTTTATAGGATTCCAGTCTTGTCTGTAAAGCGGCGTTTTCTTTGGTAACCCGTTCAACATAATCAATTGCCTTGATGACTTTTGTTTCCAATAGTTTGACCTGCTCAAGGTTTATCAAAAGGAATGCCTCCGTTCACTTCAATCGCTCTGGCCGCAATACACCTAGAGCAACGCTGATCAAATACCGCCGGACCTTCGGTCCGCAATCAACGTTACTCTATAATTTTGCCGTTTTTCTGCGGAAAACACGGCATAAATGCCGGTAAAAAATCTATAATCAACCAACCCTGCTGTAGAGCGGGGTGTGAAACTGGTTCAAGCCCCCAGGGCAGCCTTGGCCTTTTCGAGTACCGCCTTGAATGCCGGCGCGTCTTCTACTGCCAGATGCGCCAGGGCTTTCCGGTCGATGATTATACCAGCCTTGTCGAGCCCCGCAATCAGCCGGGAATAGGAAAGCCCTTCAGCGCGGCAGGCCGCGTTTATTCTAATGATCCACAGCCGCCGGAAATCCGCCTTTCGATCCCGCCGGTCACGGTAGGCATAGAACAGCGCCTTGGTAACCGCATCCTTGGCGGTCTTGTAATTTGAATGCCTGCGGCCCCAATAACCCTTTGCCCGCTTTAGTATTTTTTTACGATGGTCCTTTCTTTTGGAACCGTCTATCGCTCTTGACATAATTTCCTCTCCTGGCCCCGGATCAACCGTAGGGCAGCATCTGTTTCTTGATTACCGGCACATTATCGCTGGACAAAATACCGGCGTGGCGCAGGTTCCGTTTCCGTTTGGTTGACTTTTTGGTCAGAATATGGCGAAGATTCTGTTTTTTATACTTGACCTTGCCGCTTCCGGTAAAAGCAAAGCGCTTTGCCGCGCTTTTTTTGGTTTTCATCTTTGGCATATCGCCACCTCTAATACATTCAAGTATAGAGTTTTCCAAAAGAAAACTCTGCCGCGCCGGTTTACCGGCGCATTATTTCTTGGATTTGGGGCTTAACACCATGGACATAAACCGGCCTTCCATTGCCGGGGGTTTATCCATAATATAATCACCTTCTATCCGCGCAAGTACGTCCTTAAGCACATCCAATCCCAATTCCGTATGGGCAAGTTCCCGGCCCCGAAAACGAACCGTTACCTTTACCTTATTGCCCTCGGCAAGGAATTCCTTTACATGCTTGGATTTGAAATCCAAATCATGCTCATCAATTTTTGGCTGCATCCGGATTTCTTTCAGTTTAAGAAGCTTCTGCTTCTTTTTTGAATCCCGAACCTTTTTCTCGTTTTCGAATTTGAACTTACCATAATCCAGTATCTTTACTACCGGAGGAATCGCCTGGGGCGCAACCTCTACCAGATCCAAACCCAGTCCCCTTGCGATTTCAAGCGCTTCCGGGGTAGGCATTATTCCCTGCCGTTCCCCCTCATCCCTGATGAGACGAACCTCCCGCACCCGAATCTGTTCATTAATCCGTAAATCCTTATCCGCCAACTGACCTCCCATGCGCCAAACGCCACAACTCTGGGGAAACAAGCCCCCTGTGCCATTAATCCCGGCTTAACGGGTAAACCGGTGTTACAGGAATCAGTATACCATATAGAAAGAAAACTTGTCTAGGGCACGAGTTACGTTATAATTTAAGCCGGTTTCAAAACGGTCGTTCTGAAATTGACTCCTTTTTCTAACCCCGTTGCATCAAGTAAAATCGAACCTATCGAATCATACTGAACATGAATAATACCAGTTACCGGGGCGTATATCAAGTTGATTTTGAAGAAAAGATACAAGTTCACCAGTAAATTTGGGAAAACCTGTTGTTTTTCTTTATCATTTGTGCTATATTTTAAATATCAGAAGTTTTTTTAAAAACGCTGGAATTTAGACGTAGACTGAAAAATAAGCCGGTATGGCAGCGGCGACTGGACTGGATCCCCAGTAAACAGGAAGCCAATCTGGCCGCTTCTCCAATTGGGAACCGCCGGTTGCAGTGGGCAATAGAAAAAGAGAGTGGAGTGAGCCGATACGGAAGCGGGGTAAAAAGGATTTTAATGAAAAAACTGGCTATTTGTGTTTATGTACTTTTTTCTTTGCCCCTTTTCATGCTGGGCGCACAGGCGCTGGAGGACCGGACTATTTATGTGCCCAATATCGTAGGCGAAGGCCAAGAGGGCGATGCGCAATTTGTGGCCGACATGATCCGCATGGATGTCCCTGTCCGCGGTTTCAGCCTGGGCGAGACCGCCATCGAATCTTTGTATTCCATCAGCGGTACGTTGGCCGTGTGGGAAAATGAGTGGGCCGAAGAAGGCGACCCGGTAATGTATGTCCTGCATCTTTCCCTGATTGACATTGTCGAAGAGCGTATTATGGTAGAAGAAGAACTGTACTATGCTACCACAACCGACCTGAGCGACTGGCTGCGGGTTATCCTCTTTACGATGCTGTCGAACATTCCCCTGCCGGAACTTCCTACTATTACTGTTCTCGCTGAAGACCTTTGGCGCTACAAGTGGCTCTACGTTGGCGCTACGGTGGACTGGGACAACCGCCGTTATATCAATGGCGCCTACACCTCCGTCCGAGACGGCGTGGCGGGCAGACTTTTTATAGAGTTTCATTTTTTAAACTTTGCATCATTGGAAGGGGGCATGGGGCTGGCGCGCGATCAGCCGGTCTATGATAACACGGCATACACGGCCTTAACCCTGGAAGGTTTTGGCCTGCTTAAGTTGGTGTTCAAGCCATTTAACTATTTTATGCTGGAACCCTATGGCGGCGTCATTTTCAATTTTCAGATAAGCCCGGATGTAATGGTTCCGCCGCTGGCGTGGACAGCGGGCTTTCAGGCAGGTATGCGAATGGGGCCGGGTCTTTTTGTAGTAGACACCCGGTTTGCCTTGGACCTTGGTATGTCGTCCATCGGTACGGAGATAGAGTTTACGCGCCAGTTGGTGCGGGTGGGCATAGGGTATAAGTTTGGTTTCTTTGACAGAATAAAGCAAGAAAAAGTAAAGAAAGAAAAAGCGGAGAAACCAAGTAAAAAGAAGACAGGCGCCAAGGATGCCAAGGATATGGAGGAAGGGACAGGAAAAGGGAGTGATGTAAAAGAAGAGAGTAACGTCGATAAGGCGGAGGAGGTGAAGAGTGATACGACTGAGTTGCCTGAAAGTATTGACTCAGGAACAGTAATTGAGTAAATTGAAAATGTCCCCACAAGGCGGGGGGCCAAATATCTGTAAATCCCTGCCGGGATGCAGATTTTGGGCGAGTATTTAATTTGAGAAAATATGGAGGTTGGATAAAATGAAAGCTGTAAAATGGTTAGGCGGGTTGTTTGCCGCAATAGTATGTTTCGTTTCCTGTGATATTGGCGTTTCTTATACTGCGGGAACACTGGGTTACCGGGCCGGAACCGGAGACGGAAATGGGATTCAGAATGGGAAGTCGCTAGTGCCGGTGCCGGAACGGAATCAATACCGTATAACGCAGGATATATTCGTTCCGGAATCGGACGTGAAGGTGTTGCTGAGTTACGAGGACGGGACAACGGATTATATTCCATTAACGGACTTGGAAATCCGTGTGTACGAGGGGCTGAACGATCTGTCCGAGCCTGTGGGGGATGATGGGTACTCCTTTCCGACGCTGGGACCCAAGAAGGTGGGAGTATGGTACGAGGATTTGGAGTCGTATTATTGGGTGACGGTTTATGACCCAAATGCAGGCGGTAACAACAACGGCAACAACCCCGGTGATGGTGGCGGCGGCGGAGGTACCGGCGGCGGCTTGGATTGGGTTTGGTCGCATAGGCCCTGAGTGGGAAGGCGAGAAGGATTTGAACAACGAACGATACCTGAACAGTGGTTTGGTAGAGCTGGCAATGCAACCGGGCAGAAGTTCCCGCCAACCTCGTAAAAAATAAATATCCGGCTGCTTCCTCCAAGTGGATGGCGGCAGCCTTAAAATAGTATACGCCATTTTGTAAGAGTAAGACGTTTATTTCACTTTCTGAGCTTCCCAACCAAATATCTAGCATAACTAAAGGCTCAAATTTTCCAGAGGGATTTCTACATAAGTATATTATTATGAGCAAACAAAACCATCATTGGCAAATAGGATGGAGTACAGTTATCATCAATGTAACCCAGAACCGCAGCGGGATTTGTACAATGACCGGGTAGGCCCGCTTGCTAGGTGTCTGCATCCTGAAACCTTCACCCCGCGCTTTTTATGCAAGCTGGACCTTGCTTCCCGCCGTTACCGTTTTGACAAGAGTCCCCGGCTTATCGCCGTGCCGATTATTTGCACCGCTTCTACCAGTATCAGAATGACAATGACCGCGCCTATGGTTACGTCGATTCTGAACCGGTAGTAGCCGTAGCGTATCGCCAGATC
>JAITHQ010000015.1 GCA_031279925.1 Treponema sp.
AAACAAAACAGTCCGGGGAATAATTCCCGGACTGTTGAATCCTTTGTTGCTTGTAATTCATACCGGTATCGGGCTTACAGGCGTACCGCTGCCATACCTCCAGGGGCTTGTAAACCATAGAGTATCTGCCATTCCCGCTTACAGCGGAAAGTATATCTCTTGTTATAGTTGTTCCCCTTACGAATAACTAAAGAAGGTCCACGGATTACATGGATTAACTCGGATTTCAGTTCCCCAGAACCGGTATAATCCATGAAAATCCGTGCAATCCGTGGATTTTTTAGGAATTCGCCTGTTCCATGGCAAGAAGCTAAAATCGAGCTTCGTCTTTATTAAGTGGATTGACTATAAAACACATCACCGGCATTGCGTGTCAGATGGATAACCCGCTGAGTATTATTCTCTTCCACGCCGCAGCCCCAGCCGGACAGGGTGAGCAAATGTATCCGCCTTGTACTTGTGCGCGTCTGTTTTTACTTGGAAAATCGCCGAAAAATTATTATCGAAAAATTATTTGACAGGGAATATAGCGCATGGTATCCTTAAACATGCGTGTTTCAGCCCGTAGGGCAGGAAACAGCAGAGCCAGTGCAACGCTAATCAACAATTCCGCCCTAAGAGCCTGTTCAAAATCTGGAATTTTGGCATTGCAAACGCCAAAATTCTACTTTGCAGGCTCCAAAAGAGCCCAAAAATCGGGGTTTTGCGGTCTATTGACGGCAAAAATCCACAATTTGAACTGGCTCTTAGAGAACGGTAATTTGGCGATTTGGGCTGTTCCAACTATCAATTAGTGGTACAGAATATTTCAAGTGTAAAAAATTGCGGATTTTTGGTCTTTATATTGACAAATTCCGCGAAGGTGAGTTATAGTAATAGAAACTGCTAAAAAAGATATTTTTGGCGGTATATAAAGTAATTGCCATTACAAGAAATTGCAAAACTCTGGTTTTGTGGCTTCAAACGGTAAAATGCATGTTTCACAGCCCGTTGGGCAGGAAACTGCAAGAATTGTGCAAAATCAGCCGAATTTTGCAGGCGATTCACTTTTATAGTGTATTTTAAGGAGCGGATTTTGGCCTCGGTCCACGAGTATAAGCGATTCGAAAACAGCATTGTTCAAAAGGCAAAGAATGCAGCCGGTGCTGTGGCCGGGGGAATAGTGGGTGGACTTAAGGGGGCAGGGCGGTTTGTTACCCGGCGCTACACAGTGGTTTTTGTGCCCCATTCAGAGAAAAAGGTCTATAATCTTCATATTTCTGTTTTGTCATTGTTCTGCTTCTTTTTGGTAATTGCGGGTATTCTGGGAACTTTCCTTTGGTATGGCGCGTCATATAACTCTACCCGGAATATTTTGGCAAACAAAAACAGCCGGCTTAAAGATGTACAGGCCAGTCTGGAACAGTTGCAGGGCGAAATCGCGCTCTTGCTGCGGGAGACCAGGGGCTTTGAAAACGCGCTTTCCGGCGCTTTTTCCGCTCTTGGCGCGGATTTTAAAAATCAAAACACCCCGGCTTCCGCCGGAGATTTAAATTCATTCTTTGATATACGCGAGACCCCGGAAGGGCTCTTGCAGGAAGTGGACGATCTGCGGCGGGTTTCTTCTTATATTAGTTCAGCGGTGGAGCCGTTAAGGGAAATCGGCGCCATGCTGGATTCCCAAAGCGCCCTCCTTACGGAGATTCCCAGTATCTGGCCCATTAAGGGCGGCCTGGGGCATATTTCAATGTTCTTTGGGCAAAACGAGAACCCTTTCAGCGGCCAGTATTATATCCACAAGGGGATCGATCTTTCTACCTACCGTTCAGGGGACCCTATTGTCGCAACTGCCGATGGGCAGGTGGTTACTATCGATTATTCCGGGGATTTTGGGAACTATGTGATCATCAAGCATAAACATGGTTATTATACCCGTTATGCGCACATGTTGTCCGCCAGGGTCAGGCTGGGGCAGCGGGTTCAGCAGGGCGAGGTGATTGGCTATATTGGCAACACCGGGCTCTCCACCGGCCCCCACCTGCATTACGAGGTTCACATTGGATCGGATGTTGTTGACCCTTACAAATATATCAATATTCGTTCCAGTATCGCCAAACCGGGGCGTTAATCGAGCCGCCTATGCTGTCCGGCAAGCATGACTTCTCAATCAATACTATTATCGGTCCCAATACCAGCCTAAAAGGCGATATTGAAGCGGGGGGCTTTACCCGCATTGACGGCAGTATTATGGGGAATGTAAGCGCCAAAGGCAGGGTGGTAGTTGGCGAAAAGGCCCGCATGAAAAGCAATGTTTCGGGGACGGCCATTACTATCGGCGGAGTGGTATACGGCAATGTTATTGCCAGTGAGTCGCTAACGGTTCTTTCAAGCGCGCTGGTCCTGGGCGATATTATTACCCGCCGTATAAAGGCCGATGAAGGCTGCCTTATTCATGGCAGGGTTCTGGTATGTTCCGACGAGGAAAGCTGGGCGCGGGCGCTGTCCGAGTATCGCGACGCTCAGGGCATTAAATCGGCGCTGCCGGTTTTTTCAAGAAGATATGGATCGGTTTAGCAGATGGCAAAAGTAGACGCCGCCGATATTCCTTCATTTTATATGAATCCCGCAGCCTATTCCCAGGTAAAGGATGAAAACAAAAAAACAAAGGGTAGCCGGAAAGCCGGAAAAATGGATTTTTCCCGCATATTTGAAGATATTCGCGGCAAAACAGCAGAGGAAATTGGTCCGGTTCAGGACCTGCCCGTGTCCGAAGAGGCGGTCAATTTTTTGATGGACGAGGTGCGCAATGCGGGAGACGCCCTGCGCAGCCGGCCCTTTCCTGATGAAATTATGCGCTACAAACAAACGGTACGGAATTTTATGCACTATGTGGTGGAACACTCTTACTCGCTTGAGCATGAGGCAGGGATACCCAAATTTCTTAAGCCCGGATACCGGGGACCACGGGGAACCCCCGATGCCATGAAACAAAACCATTATACCAAAATACAGGTTATCGACAGAAAGCTGGAGGACCTTGCCGCCATGCTTCTTGCAAGCCAGATACCGCAGCTTGAGCTTGCTTCACGTCTTGAGGAAATAAGCGGTCTTTTGGTAGACTTGTTGCAGTAGTGATGCGGTTTCGCAGTCCGTAGGGCGGGAAGCCGGAAAGCCAGTTTCGCCGGGGTAGAATATGAATGATATTGATGAATATGATGATATTTCCATTCTGGAAGACAGCCCCCTTGAGGAAGAGCCGGATGTTATTATTGGCGCGCAAATTGCAAATATCACTCCCGGCACACCAATTTACCGGCTTCGCCTTTCCTATTCACACGAGACTTTCCTGGCAATTTACCGGGACGACTCCCTAAGCCCCCGTTCCATGGTGATAGTGCCTACCCGCTACGGCAAAGATCTGGCGCAGGTAATTGGCCCGGTGCTGGGTAAAACTCATTCTACAGAGATAGCCTGGATAGAACGTCCTGCTGTAAAAGAGGACCTTGAACAAGCGCGGTACAACCGCAGTCTGGAGCGGGAAGCATTTGATATTTGCAAAGAAAAAATAGCGCGCCGCAAGCTGGAAATGAAGCTGGTTCTGGTTCATTATCTGCTTGAGGAACCAAAGATACTTTTTTTCTTTACCGCCGACAGCCGTGTAGATTTTAGAGAACTGGTAAAGGATTTGGTGGGTGTCTTTAAAAGCCGAATTGAACTGCGGCAGATTGGCGTTCGTGATGAGGCCCGCGTGGTCGGCGGCCTTGGCGTTTGTGGCCGCGGCTTCTGTTGTCATGCTGTTTCTGACAAGCTAAAGCCTGTCTCCATAAAAATGGCCAAAGATCAGAATCTTTCCCTTAATTCGATGAAAATCTCCGGCCCATGTGGACGTTTGCTCTGCTGCCTCTCTTACGAAAATGCCTTTTACAGCGAACAGCAGCGGCTTGTTCCACAGGAAGGCACTAAAATCAACTACAACAATGAGATATGGGCTGTAACTGAAGTAAATCTGGTAAGCGGGCAGATAAAACTCGGCGCTTCCGATGGACGTTTGGCCATAATTCCCACCGCCCAGTTTGAGCGGGGCGATAAAGGCTGGCGGGTAAAACGCTGAACAGTAGAAGCGCTTGACCGTTTTCTTTAATGGCGTGCGTTTACAGCCGTTTTATGGTATAATGATCCATAAGAGGGTTTAATTCATGACGAAGTGTACGATGTTGGGGGAAACGGACAGACAAGTCCATTTCGCTTTCCCCCGCTCGTGGTTCATCCTGCTTCCATTGCTGTTCATCTTTCTCTCCTGCGCCACGCTTTCCCCGCTTGATTCTTCGCCGGAGAAGCCGCTTGCCGCTGCCTTGCCCCAGGCCGTTATTCCCAAGTGGCGGGCGTTTGCGAAAAGCGAAACGGACGGCCTTGCCTATTTTGCGGGAAAAACCGCCAGGCCCAGGCTGGAGTTTTGGGCGCTGCGGATCGATCTTGAAGCGCCGGAACTGCGCATTGTGGTAAAAGGGGGCGCGGACGGCGGCAATACGCAGCTGAGTACCAAAGTGAGCAGTTTTGTCCGCGATAACGGGCTGCTTGCCGGAATCAACGCCCTGCCTTTCGATCCGGTGTCGGGCAGAGAGGGGGAGCCACGGGTGAACGTAGGCATAGTGGTTGCTGACGGCGTTCAGGTTTCGCCGCCGCATCGGGGCTATGACGCCCTGGTGTGGTATTGGGAAAACGGCGCGGCGATAGTTCCCCAGAGCGAAATCCTTGCCCCCCAAACCATTGTAAACGCCGTAGGCGGCTTCCGGCAAATTCTGGAACAGGGCGCGGTGTCAGAACGGACGCTGCAACTCACCAGCCGCCACCCCCGCAGCGCGGCGGGTATTTCCCCAGACCGCAGATACCTGTACCTGCTGGTGATTGACGGGCGGCGGCCCGGCAGCGCCGGCAGTACCGAGGCGGAAACCGCCCTTTTGCTGCGGGCATTGGGCGCATACGATGGCATCAATTTTGACGGCGGCGGTTCAAGCGCCCTGGCGCTCCGGTACCCGGACGGAAAAATCAGGGCGGTCAATACACCCATTCACGGCCTTGTTCCGGGACGGGAACGGGCGGTGGCCGGCTGTCTGGGAGTAACGGTAAACACGCAAACGGAAAACAGTAATGAAAATCGTTAAACGAATTGCCTTGTGCGCGGGGATGCTGCTTTGTCTTGCGGCGCTGCTCTTGTGCGGCCTCGCCGCTTTTTTAAGCATCGCCGAATACCGCCCCGCCGCCA
>JAITHQ010000104.1 GCA_031279925.1 Treponema sp.
ATCTGGAATTTTGGCGTTGCAAACGCCAAAATTCTACCTTGCAGGCTCAAAAAGAGCCCGAAAATCGGGATTTTTACGGTCTATTGACCGCAAAAATCCACAATTTGAACAGGCTCTTACCGATGCGGTCTTAAAAAATAATGATGTCCGTTATGGGAATGAACATCTGTTTCATTGCAATTATTTATAGGACAAATTGCATGCCTATTATGCCCGTCATTATAGGCATGACCGCTGTAACAAATGCCCTTATGATAATGATAATCCGTTACAGAACAATCCCCAATGGAACAAATGGGATAACTTCCATTCCGGTGTTCGTTCCGTAAACAGCCGGAACGGATAACGCTATCGGCGGTGCCTTTTTTGAGCCATGCGGGATTTGAACTCCGGCCCACGCCTTAAAAGAGCTTATCCCGCGTCCCGCAAAGGCGGCGGCGTGGGCAGCCATTTTCGTATTGCCTTAAATAATGTTTCCGCTTCTACCGGTTTGGCAAAATGGCTGTTTATACCCGCCGTCAGGCATTGGGAGTGTATATCCGCGCCTGTATCAGCCGATATTGAAATAATCGGCGTCGTCTTTGCCCACGGCTGCCCACAGGCGCGAATTGCCCGGGATGCGGCAAAGCCGTCCATAACCGGCATGTGCAGGTCCATTAGTACCAGGTCGTATTTGGTTTCGCTAAACATTCTTACCGCCTCCTCCCCGTTACTGGCCCCATCATACCCCGCGCCGGCTTCTTCCAGCAGAAAAAACAAAATTTCCCGGTTTATATCCACATCGTCTACCACCAAAACCCGCCGCCCCTTTAAATCCAGCGCAGAGGAAACGGAGCGGCCTTCGGACTCTTCCGGCGACTCCTCCGGCACATCAGGGTTAAGCCCCAGGCGTACATCGCAAATAAAACGGGAACCCTTACCCGGTTCGGACTCAAGCCGGATACTCCCCTTCATAAGCTCCACAATACGCCTGGTCAGGGGCAGCCCCAGGCCCATCCCGCCATACCGGCGGGTAATACTGTTATCCTCCTGCTCAAAAATGTCCCACAAACGCTCCTGCGCTTCTTGGGAAATGCCAATGCCGGTGTCACTTACTTCAAAGCGGATAACGCATCCCTCTGCATCTTTGTCTATCAACTGCGCCGAAAGGCCAATCTCGCCGCCTTCGGCGGTAAATTTCACCGCATTGGCAAGCAGTTTGGAAAGAACCTGCTTCAGCCGCCGTTCATCGCTTACCAGATTGCCGGGAATACGCCGGTCAATATTGGTGATAAAACGCTGCTCTTTTACTTTCGCTTTCGCGCTAGCCGAATCGATAATCCGGTGCATTACTTTACTAAAACTAAAGTCATGGGCGTTCCAGGCGAATTCACCACTGTCAAGGCCGGTTATATCCAAAATATCATTGACAATACCCAACAGATGCTTGGAAGCGTTCCTGATTTTATCCAGACTCTGTTTACGCTCCTGTTCATCACCTGTTTTTTGGGCAATGGCCGTCATGCCGATAATTATATTCATGGGGGTACGCATCTCGTGGCTTATCCGGCTTAAAAAATCGTTCTTCGCCTGCTGGTAATATGCGCCCAATACCAGCGCCCGCTCGGCCTCTTCCTTGGCGGCGGTCAAATCCTGCTGTATCCGCTTGAACTCGGTAATATCCCGGCCCAATATCCCAAGGCCCGTCATCCCGGTCTGCAGCCGTGCGGGAAATGCGGAAAAAACATAATCCCGCCGTTTGCCGTCTTTGTCAAACACGCCCGTCTCAAAATGTATCATTTGCTGATTGTCAAGAACTGTGGCAAGGTACTCGTCCAAGTGCTGAACATCTTCAGAACTGAATATCCGCTTCAAACCGCCCTGCAGCAATTCTTCTTTAGTGAAACCCGTCACAGAGACAACCGCCGGGTTCAGGTATTCAATGCCCCCTGATACATTGATGAACAGAATGAAATTCGGGGAACCCTCCACCACAGACAGTATCCGCCGTAAATTATCCTCGGTTTCCCGCAGGCTGCTTAAATCCCGGGCATAGGCCACCAGCCGGTAACCCCCTTTCCACTTTACCCGTATCAGGGTTATTTCCGCAGGCAGAAGCGTCCGGTCCGCTTTCCGGTGCTCCCAGATAAATACCTGCTTCCCCGTTTTAAAAGCCCGGCTAATAAGCTTTTTTGCCTTTTCAACGCTCCGGCTGCCTTCCGGCTGGAATTCAGGTGAAAAACTGAAGAAATCCCGCAGGAATTCCTCCTTGTCCTGGCAGCCGTACACCGCAAGGGCGCGCTGGTTGCAGTCTATAGGATTCCCCGACTCATCAAAGAAAAAGGCGGCAAAGGCCATGGTATCGAGCATCACCCGCAGGCGTTCCTCAACCTCCCGCTCCGCCGCTTCCCGCTCCTTGATTTCCCGCAGGTCCCGCGAATAAGCGGCAAGCCGGTATCCCTGTTCCCAGGGAACCCGCACCAGCGTCGTTTCCACCGGCAATGGCTGTCCCGCCGCCGTATGGTACATCCATTCAAATCGCTGATACCCCGTTTCAAAGGCCGCCTTAATTAACCGCGGCGCCTTGGCGCGAGACGATTCCCCGTCCGGCTGATATTCCGGGTTCAGGTTGTAAAAATGTTCCAGGTAGTCCGTTTTTTCCGTAAAGCCGAAAATATTGAGCGCTTCCTGATTGCAGTCAAGTATGTCTCCATGTTCATTCCAAAGGGAACAGATCAGGGGCGTGGCATCCATCATCAGGCGGATACGCCGGTCAGCCTCCATCACCTGAAGGGGCATCAGCACCGACCGGTAACTGATCAGCAGCAGTCCGCCCATTACAACAAGGGTAAATGCCACGCTTACCATAAAGAGGTCCAACAGACTGCGCATACGGCTGTTCTGGCGTTCAGCAAGCGCTTGTTTCTGGTGAGCGAAGGAATTGTGTATCAGCGCCCCATCGCAAGTGATTCCCAGAATACCCGCTACATCCCCATCGCCGTTAAGCACGGGCAGTACCGCCTCGATTAACACGCCCCATTCGTCAACCGCAGAAACAGGGGAAACCCTTATCGTTTTTGATTCGTATGCTTCGTTTACATAGTCAGGCGGCCCATCCTGCCACACCAGGGAACCCAGCGATTCGGAGGGGGCGTTGGGGCCAAGTAGGGAGGATACGAGGAGGCGGTATTCCCCGCCGATGTTCTCGATGTAGTAAATTGCGTGCAGATTAAAAATTTTCGCGGCCTGGGCCCACCCGGCGGAAATCTCCCAGAACCAGTCCGTTCCCCGCTCCCGTTTCAGCCGCTCCACATCATCCAGAAAGGGATACCGCTTTTCCATGTACCGGGCCACGCCGGAAAGCGTATCCCGATACACTTTTTGAACATAGCCGCCGTACAGCTCTTCGGCAAGCTCCATCTGTTGTCCGCTTATGGAATTAAAGGAGGCAAACAGTATCAGCTCTATTATGATGACCACCGCAAAGCCCACGGCGCTCAGCAGCATAAACAAGCGAAGCTTGGATCGTTGCAATTCCATTACAGCCTGTCCTGTGGGGAGAAACCGCTTCTGTACCGCACAAGGCCCTTGAGAGCCTGTTCAAATTGTGGATTTTTGCGGTCAATAGACCGTAAAAATCCCGATTTTCGGGCTCTTTTTGAGCCTGCAAGGTAGAATTTTGGCGTTTGCAACGCCAAAATTCCAGATTT
>JAITHQ010000166.1 GCA_031279925.1 Treponema sp.
TACCTATCCCGGTGTAATCATCGTCCGCATTGTATGCGGCGGGTACAGCTATCAGAGCGCCCAGCAACGCACCGCCGAATCCTGTTAAAAGCGGCAAATAGTCTTTGCTTTGCGCTTCATACGCAATAACCTCATATTGATCAGCAGGGTATTGCTTATAGAAACGCTGAAGCACCGTACCGGCGGCATTACCGAATGCGGTTGCGGAAAATACCGCGTATTTGTATTCACCCGTCGGCTGAGACGATGGGGAAAAAACGATTGACTGGGTTGTTGAACAGCCTGCAGCCAAAACAAACCGCTTTGAGCGGTTCATAAAACAAGCCCCCGGCTTTGCCGGGGGTATCTGACTCAATATGGTCATGATACCGTCATCATTACCCTGAATATCAAAATCACTTGTATTTTGGACATACAGAAAAACCGCCCAAAAAAACAAAACCCGCAAAAAACACTGTCTTTTTCATCTTCAGTTCCTTAAGCTTGCTCCTTGATTTACGGTTCCCTGTTTGGAAGCTGCGGCTCCGGTCATTGTCAGCGTATAGTGAATTCTCAAAACAGCTTTGTTAAGCGTCTGGGCGGCTGCTTCACATTTGAGTTCGTCTATACTCAGGTTCTCAATTATGCCTTTTTTCATGCAAATGACTGCCGCCGGTTTATCTCCGCCGTTGTATATGCCAATTGTCATTGTCTTCCTGAATACGTAAAAGACAATAAATAGTCCGCCGATTATTGCCCCAAAGACAAACAAAGCAACATGATTTATGGCAATCGAACCAATTATTCCCCCCAAAGCGTGTACACCGCCCAGAATAAGCAAATTAAAGGGGTTATTGCTCCCTGAGTAAACTCCGGTAACAGCAACAAGCGGAATGTTCAGTGTTTTTTTCCCATACCTGATCGAAGTTTCCTCAAATTTTATTGACTGCCTGTTACAGCTCAGGCTGGTTACCGGATCAATGCCCCACCGGGATAAAATCCAGCCTAAAACACCAGATGTTCTACCCTTAATCTGCAAAAATTCATTCTCTTTTTCATTCAAGTTGAATTTTTTCAACACCAAAACCGGGCCGTCTTTATTTTCCCCGGCAAAAAACGCCAGTAAAACAACCACAATGGCGGCGGCGGCATACAGCAAAAACGCATTCAAAGAATAAAAAGACATGGAAAACCCCCATAACCGAAAGATATTAACTTGTGGCACACGCATGGTACACGCGCCGCTTGTCTATTCAGCCGCCCCATACGGAGCGGTTTATTCCCGTTTCCCTTAGAGCCTGTTCAAATTGTGGATTTTTGCCGTCAATAGGCCGCAAAAATCCCGGTTTTCGGGCTCTTTTGGAGCCTGCAAGGTAGAATTTTGGCGTTTGCAACGCCAAAATTCCAGATTTTGAACAGGCTCTAAGGTGGTTTATACGTGTCCTGCGAGGAAGCGGACTTCCTCATCGGTTGGAGGCTTTCCGTAAAGGTACTGAAAGAAAAATTGAATGTCTTCGGGGGGCATTTCAAAAAAACGGCAGCCAAAATAACTGATGGCTTTGTTCCCGCCGGAACGTACTACGCGGGCGGCTGTCGTGATTTTTCCTTCCGGAACGGTAATAATGATGGACAGTTCACTGTTTGGAACCAGTATTGCGGTACGTTCCGATGTAGGAAGGGAAAATTGCAGGCCGGATACGCTGATGTCTACGACTTTTCCTTCAAAAGGCAGGTTTGGTATCAGCCCGGAGTTGAAATATCCGTTGATTTTGAACGCATAAGCCAAAAGTTTTGCAAGCTGGTATACGTTATCAAGCATGGTATCATCGAATGGTTTTTCTGCTTTTTTTGCCCAGATGTGGATATAGCCTAAAACGTACTCCTGGAACAAAATCGGAATCCAGACGTCGGTCTGCAGTCCCAGATCGTTCTTTCGTTTCAGGAAATTTCTGATGCTTTCGTCCAGTTTTGAAGGATCGGTTCCGATTGTTTCAAGGTAGCGTCTGAATATAGTCCGTGTGATATAACGTTTTTGGGGATCGGTTTCGGGGAAACCGGCCGAGACTGACGGCAGGTACAGGATTTTTCCGTTTTCGGCCATAACTCGTTCTTCTATGATCTTGGGCGGACGTTCTTTTTCAAAGACAACGATCTCGTATTCTTTGGTGTACTTTTCGATCCATGACGCTATTTGATCGACAACGCCCTGGAGGTTATTCAGATCGAAGTGACGGCCCATTTCCTGTGCAAAACCGCCGCTTATATATTCATGATGTTTGGGGTAATGCAGCGCGAAACGGTCTTCACGAAAAGTAAAGATGGCTTTGAGGTTAGCCAGCGAAGTACGTAAATACGAACGTTCAAGGTTCCGGTATAAATATCTGGGGGTATCTGCGGTAACATACTGGTCGAGCTGGAGGTCTTTTACTTCAATAGTAAATAGTATCGGATTTCCCAGGAATTCAAACATCAAGTCAATTTTTTTTTCCAGTTTGATCCCATCAAGGCGTCTGTCGGCCTTAAAAAAAATTTCGTGTTTGACGGGCCGTTCAACATGCAGAATATAACTGGTTCTGTTGGTAAAATAATGTACCGGAATCTGCTGATCAAACAGCATTTTAAGGTAAAAATCTTTTTCGATGCGTTTGATGGGGGTCGGCATGGGCGGCCTATGAAATATCCGCCGGAAGGAAATTTATCCGTTCTTGCACGTCAGGATTTCCTTTCGGGATGGGATAATTGGGTATAGTATAACATTTACGGTAAAATCCAGTTGTAATGTGCACATCATTAGTATAACAGTAAAATCCAAAGATGTCAATTTTCAGCAATTTCATGTGTGGTTCCGTTCCAATGTGATTGGAATGACGGCGGGGTACTGCAATTTTTGGTGTTTTGGCGGTTTGTTTGACAAAACTCCGCTGGTTTTTGGGCTGAAACCACCTAAAACCGCGTTTTTGTGAAAATCGCCCGTGAATTTCGCAGACAAGGACTAAAAGCAACGCTAATATTTGTTGTCGCTGCCGAATAGTTTCAGTTTGTTGAGCGTAACCTGGTACATGGCTTCTTCCGCTTTTTGATTAATGTCCGTATAGTCCAGTGTGCTGCATTCTTTCCGGACCGCCATGAGCGCCGCGGTGACGACATCGGTATAAATGTTGATTTTTGAGACGCCGCCCCGGATACAGTTCCTGAAATCGTCATCTGAAAGGCCGCTGCCACCGTGAAGTACCAAGGGTATACTGACCAGCGAGCGGAGTTCTTTCAATAGCGCAAGGTTGAGGCGGGGCGGCTCTTTATAGACACCGTGAGTGGTCCCTATGGAGACGGCCAGAAAATCGGCGCCGGTTTTTTCGGCGAATTCGACAGCCTGGCCGGGATTGGTGTATATGTTTTGGCCTTTTACGCCGCCGCCTTCTTCAAGGCCGCCGACTTTGCCCAGTTCGCATTCAAGGCCCGCCCCCATGGGATGGGCGATTCTGGCAATATCGGCGCTGATCCGTATGTTTTCTTCATAACTTAACAGGGAACCGTCAAACATTACCGATCCGAAACCGGCGGCCAGGGCTTTTATGATCACGTCAAACGAATAACTGTGATCCAGATGAACGGCCACGGGGACTTTTGCCGTTTTTGCCGCCTTGAGGAGGAGCGGGGCAATCCAGGGGAAATCTCCGTACTTCAAAAGCCCTTCCGCCGTTCCTATGATAATTGGAGAACGAAGGTCTTCGGCCGCCCTGATGTAGGCGCGGATCATATCCGTATTGACTCCGTTAAAAAAGCCTACCCCATAAGCTTTTTTTTCAGCATCGGCAAGGATTTCCTTCATTGTATAAAGCGCCATAATTCTCCCTCTCTGTAATGATTTGTACCGGTAGTCTAATTGATAGAATATCCCAGAAACGGAAATACTGCAATCTGTGCGGGCTTAGAGCCTGTTCAAAAATTTTTAAGAAGGTAGATAATAATCTCAGAGGGAGGGGGAAAATGCACAATTATCCGAGCGATATAAGCCGTGAAGCATTTGAGATTATTCGGGGCGGCTTAGAAAAGGCGAAAAAAGAACCATGCCGAAGGAAAAAGACTTGTATGATATTTTTTTCGCGATACTGTACCTGATAAAAAGCGGCTGCCAATGGCGGATGCTGCCCGTCGATTTTCCCAAACGGGGTATCGTTCGTTATTTCTATGACGTATGGTCCAAAGACCGCGGGGACGGCTGCACGGCGCTCTCGGAGGTCTTAAAAAAAATTGGTGGCGATGCTGCGCAGCGAAGATTTACGCAAAGACAAAACGACATTCGGTATCATTGACGCGCAAAGCGTCGAAAACGCCGATACGGCACAAGCAAAAGGGTATGATGCGGGAAAAAAAGTGTCCGGGATAAAACGGCATATCGTGGTTGACACGCAGGGGCTGCCGCACGCGGTTATCGTGACCACGGCAAATGTGCCGGACCGGCAGGGGGCAATAGAGATGCT
>JAITHQ010000183.1 GCA_031279925.1 Treponema sp.
GTCCACGGATTACACGGATTAACGCGGATTTTCGGTACCAAAACCCTTCTAATCCGTGAAAATCCGTGGATTTTTCCTCTCTCAATTTTCATTTCTCCATTTAATCAGCGCTTCCCTAAGAGCCTGTTTAAATTGTGGATTTTTGCGGTCAAATAGCCCGCAAAAATCCCGATTTTCGGCTCTTTGGAAGCCTGCAAGGTAGAATTTTTAACAGGCTCTAAGACTATTCGGCAGGCTTTTGGCGTTCCCCTTCTTTTTGCTTTAACGTATCCTTAAAGATTTGGTCTGCATCCAGCTTGTTATCAACGCCAAACATGGGCCTTATCCCCTCGTCGTTAATGCTGCGGAACATTACCCCCGGACGGTCGCCATAGGCCCAACTGGATTCGGCGTTTATCAGATAATCCAAAGTGGTTGTTACCGCAAGCGCAAAGAAAACAAGCGCGGCGTTGTTGCGTTTGCCGGGGGCCAGCAGCGTATCCAGACGTTTGGAAACCGGGTTGGGCACTGCAAAATTATAGGCTTCCCAGGGGTTCTCTATGCTGTCGCAGGGAACCTTTGCGTCAGCGCCGCCCTGCCGGCTGCCCTGTTCAATGCCGCCGGCAGCGATTGTAAGGTATTTCCGTAGTGTCCTAACTTCGCTGTAAATGGCTCTAATCTCCTGTTTCTGAAAAGGGGGCGGACCGAGAGATTCAAATTTATAATAAGGAAGGAAATAAAGCCGTTTGGTCCAATGCAGTTCATTCAAAGTACGCTTGGCGTACACAGAGGTCCTGGATTCGGCGGAATTTTCCAGTATGCGGCAATATTCGGTAAGGCGGGGCAGATACTCTTTTAAAAAACCATCATCGATGTATCTACGCCAATTGGTAATTATATCCCCAATAAACGCATCAATGCGTTCTGGAGTGCCGCCGGAACCGGCAACCGATCCAAATCTGGTATACCGAAGGCCAACGCAAATATCATCCAGAATGTGCATCAGTACAGCAATCTGTAAAAGGGGATCGGTGGGGGCAATAAGCTCGAAACCCCGCCGCAGGCCGTAGGTATTGGCAAAATAAGGATACATGTCAGGGTATTCCGGCAGGCGATCCCAGCCCGCCTTTGGAAAAAGCGTTTCAAGCGCGCCGCAGCTGTGATCCAGGGCCTTTCGTTCCGTGTCCAGCGCCGTTTTGCGGGTTTTCTTGGCGGCATTTTCAGGGTCGCCTGGATTTTCCCCGGCGTTCTCGCCCTGGTCATTGGCCGCGTCTTCCGCTTCCTCTTCTTTGTTTATATCCTCCTGCAAAGCGCTTATGTCGCCTTTTTCTATCTGCGCCAGGGTTGAATCATCCACTTTGATCTGGTCATTTTCGGTAACTTTAAGAAAAGCCATAAAGCGGCGGCGGCGATCAACAAATATCCGCTCGTAGGGGAACCAGCGGTCGGAAATATGCTTCATCAGCAAGGGGTAAAGGCTATAATGCACATCTCGGCGTATATCGGCAAAAGCGGCAAGGGCGATACGGACAGGGTCCTGGCTTTTTTCCTTGAATTCCAGCGGATTTTCGATATACACTATTTTACATAGCAGCTTATAGGCGCCCTTGATATGGGTTTCCATATCAAGCTGCTCCAGAATAAACAATGGCTTGTATATTGCCCGCAAAATATCGGCAAATTCCGAAACCCTTGCCGAGCGGGGATGCGATTGTATCTTTGCCAAATTGCTGTCGATTTGTTCAATGTTCCAGCGGCGGATAGTATCCAAAATGGCATACACAACCGGCGAAATTTTTTTCAGGCGCTCGTTGCGTTGTATGTTGCCGCGGGGAAAAACAGTCCTGGTAGAAGCAACCAGTTGTTCAAGTTTGTGATAATATTCATTCATCCGGCGGCTTACAAAACGGGGGCTTACATAATCCACCGGCTCGCTGAAAAACGACAGTATCGAGATCAGCGCCTGCATGGAATTTTTTATTTCAAATTCAAACTGAGCGGCAAAACGGTCCATTTTGATCCGTTCAAAATAGGATGTTTTAAGCTGAATCGCCGGATCATCCGCTGTATCTCCCCTGGGCGGTTTTAAAACAGCCTTTTTTTTACCGCTGTTCCCGTTTCCGTCATGGTCAATAACTTCTACACGGCGGCCCGGACGCCGTCCGCCCTTGCCGGGAATCACCAGTTCCGCTTTTTTTTCGCGCTTGATCCGGCCACTGCTGTTCGATGGGGCCGGACTTGCGCCCCGCTCGTAACCTACCTCGCCGCCAAGAATCTGGGCCATTCTCTTTGCTTCCTGCTCATCAATATCGCCCAGTTTTTCCCGTACCCGGTCCAATTCTCCCGGCGCATAACTTGTATTAGGTTTCTTGGCCATAATCACACCCGCAAATAGATTTTTTCGCCCAGTCCCCACAGGTTTCGCACCTGAATTTGCTCTTCCTGGGCGCTTACCAGCATACCATTATAATACCCCAAAGGCATATAAAAATCAGCGCTTGTCAACAGCAGCCGCGCGCCGAATCTGTTTAGGTCTTTGGGGGTAAATACCAAATCGACCATCCCTTCTATATCCTGAATTACCCAGTCCGATTCTGGACCATCCGGCATGGTAACCCGTACCGGCGGCAGGGGACTTAAGCGCCCGTTTAGCCACAGCGCGTTTTCGTTATTTTTGCGGGTTTCCCTTGCCTGGTTTTCCGCAATATGAAAACCAAAACGCCGGCCTTCACCGTCAAGACCCATTCCACTACAGAAAATGTTCCGCATACGGTAGGGAAAAAACCCTTTGCAATCGCAAAAAATTCCTGTACACCGGGCAGGCTCCATGCTAAAATGCCTGTCGCCCAAAACCATATCCCCCCGAACCGCCGTAACAGCCTTAAATGCGTACATATTGCGCCGGTCTGTAAAGCCAAGCGAAACAGCCATTGGGGTAATGTCGCGGCTTTTCATGTTAAATGCCAAATGAACGGTAAACGCCGGTTTTTTGCGCGTTGCCTTAATATCAATGTCCAGCTTGATCGTATTTGCGGCAAGCCAACTGTGGATACGGAAAAAAAAGCGGGAAGAATGGCTGTCAACCGATGCGTTGGCAAGAGTCCGGGGCAGATGCCAGCCGCTGCCGGGCAAGAGCTTTCTAAAAACGAATTTTTCGCCGCTATCCTTGCTGTACAGGAATACCTGGGCTATCCGGTACAATTTTACATTACCCAGAAAAGCCTCAAGAAAAAAATGGTCGTCCTGGACGCTGAAACATTCCCATTCCTTGATTCGGCAGTCCCGAAGCCACTGCGGAAGCGGCCATGAATACGGCCTGCGGATGTCCAACAGGTCTACCTCATCAAAGGCTTTATTCCAGGTTCCCTGTAGGGGCATTCCATTATTAATAGGCGAGCCCCTTGGGGCCTGGATTTCCCTTGTATACATTTCCGTATTTATTTTCGGCATTTTTTGGGGTCGAGTACAGCGGTAAGTGAGCCGTTTACGAAACTAAACAAGTGTTAAACGGCGGAATAACATTTTTAATCGGGCCGGTTTAAAATAATTGCAGTGGCGCAGGTCTATAATGAAGAAGCCCGCGGCAAGCCCTAAACTTGCCCCAAAAAAACACAGCCCGCTATAGTCCCTGCGGGGCAGGGGCAGGCTAAAACCCACCAGGTTAGCGCGCCCCGTTAAGGGGCGTGGATGATTAATGTTAGCAGGTGTAGCACCAGTAAATGCCACTGTATGCCAAGAACGGTAGGCGGCCTTTAGGCCGCCGTATGTGCGCCACCCAAGTTACCGCGCCCCGTTAAGGGGCGTGGATGATTAACGTTAGCATGGTGTAGCACAAGTAAATGCCACTGTATGCCAAGAATGGTAGGCGGCCTTTAGGCCGCCGAATGTGCGCCACCCAGGTTACCGCGCCCCGTGAAGGGACGTGGATGATTAACGTTAGCACGGTGTAGCGCCAGTAAATGCCACTGTACGCCAAAATGGTAGGCGGCCTTTAGGCCGCCGAATGTGCGCCACCAAGTTAGCGCGCCCCGTCAAGGGGCGTGGATGATTAACGTTAGCATGGTGTAGCACCCGCCCAAAAAATGTACGCGAAATATTGAGCATGTCTGATGATTTAATGCCGCATGGCGTAGGCCCAATCAACCATACCCCGCCGCAAGCACTAAACTTGCCCCACAAATTTTTTTGATGCAAGAATACATCTCAACACTGAATAAACTCCCTGCAGGGTGAGGGTGGCGGTAGGCTCAAAACGTCTGGAATTCCCCGCCGAAGCATACCATGTACTAATGGCAGCCCGTAAGGGCTGAACCTTAGCTGGAGTAAAAGCCGCACGGCGGGATAAAGATAACTTAAAAGCGCATAATTCGCTTATCGGTCACTATTTTGACATCAAGATGCAGCCGGGCGGGGTATGCGTAGGCGGACTCCACAGGGTTTTTAGCCTGCCG
>JAITHQ010000255.1 GCA_031279925.1 Treponema sp.
ATAACTGTAAGGTCAAAGCATTGCAGATATAATATCCAGACAGTGGCAGCTATCTATACAGCTCTCAATTCCCTTCCCCCGCTTGTCTCATCCGCTTTTCTTCACTAGATTCCAGTACCAATCTTTCCCTCCAATTTATATCATAGCAATCTGGCGCCATTTTTCGCTCCCCTCTTTTCTATCTCCCCTCTCTCTTTTCTCCCTAAAACGCTGACACCGTTGCGTAACAGTCTTTACAGGGCTTCCCTGCTTGCGCCTCCAAAATCCACCTGGGGCAGCGCCGGCCCGGATTCCACCGCAACCATGTTCTCGGCTTTAATTGCGTCAAACACTTCCTGCCTGAACACCTTAACTTTTTTGGGCGCTTCCACGCCTATCCGTACCTGATCGCCCCGTATCTCAATAATCGAAAGAGAAATATCTTCCCCTATCATGATCTTTTCGTTGACTTTCCTGGATAGTATGAGCATTATGAGCTCCTCGCGCTGGCCAGTTCAGCGATAATGTCGTGTTTGGTTTTCCAGCGGGTGTCGGAAAGAATCGCCTGTTTGCCCCGCTTTGTATCGCGGTTGATAACCACCGGCCCCTGTAGGTTGGCGGTCATGGGGCTGCCGTCTGACGGAATCGTGACAATCGAAAAAATCAGGGCTTCTTCCGGCGAATGGATGCCGATTTCGGCCAGTTCCTCGTTACTGATGTTTACCTCATAATCAGGACGAAACAGAAAAGGGTTTATCAGCACAAAGGCCACTTGCTCTACATCAAGCGACTGCAGCCAGTAAAACGGCTGCCGTTCAGCGTCCAGCAGCACATATTCCTTGAAAGCCTCAAAGCCGAACAGTCCTTCGGGAAAAGCAAGCCTTTGCCGTTCATCCACATCAATAAGGCCATAAGCCTTTGTCGCAACCTTCACAATCAACTCCTGTTTGTGGGAATGGGGGGCAGGGGGAATAGCGGCCAAAAATTGGAGCATGAGGAACATAAGAATACCGGTAGAAGCCAAAGCAAGAAGGGGGAAGCCTCCCCCTCGCTCCAGCCCGTAGGGCTTCCGCTACCCCCTCTGCGGGGCTCTGCCCCGCAACGCCCCGCTGGGGGGGACACGCCCCCCCAGACCCCCATAGAGTACTAACAACCTACCTTAAAAAGTCCAGCAATGTCATGGGCAGAATTTTTGCCGCTGTCTGCAGGCTTGCCTTGTGGGCAAAATCCATCATTTTAAGATCGGTTGCGGCGCTGGCCATATTAACCGAGGATTCCCGCGCCAGGCTGGAGGCCACATCAGGAATTTCCTGGTTAAGCCGCTGCCAGACTGTCTCTACCCGTTCCTGACGGCTGCCTACCTCGGCAATGCGGGAACTCAGGTTGCCAATGGCCAGATCCATGCCTGCAATGCCCTGGCTGCCAATAAAATCCTGGTCGCCCCTGAACATGGCGTCTCGCAGGCGGGTAATCATGTCAAACATGGAACCGCCGGCCACCCGCGCCGAATTGCTCCAGTTGGGGGCGTTGTTCTCCATATTGCCCTGAATGATTCCCAGATCGCGTAACACAGCGGCGCGCGGCTCAGGGCCTGTAGCGCTGTCCTCGGCGCGGATAAGGTGGGGAAGAGTGCCTTCCAGGACAAGGCCCCGGGATTCCGGATCGATATAGGCTTTTACCGGCGCGGGGGAATCGTTTATTTTTGCCACGATTGACGGCAGCGTATCGCCGGGGTTAACCGTTATCTCTACGCCGTCAATAAAAAATGAGCCGTTTGCGTTTACCCGGTAATCGGTAGCGTCAACGCTGGAAAAAACCTGCATCTTCTCTGCCCAGAATACTTCACCGCCGCCAATGTCAAGGTCAGCATAGGTATGATCGCTGATCTCGGTGCTTCTCGATGCCCCCGCCCCCCGGTATTCCACCCGCACAACCATACTCTCGCCGCCGCCCGCAACCGTGCCTTCTACAATGCGAAACGGTTCGGTAAAAGCCTTGTCGCCGGAAAAAAGCTGCTTGCCGTCAGGCCCCACTGAATTGGAAAGGGCGGCCAGTTCCTTTACCAGCTCGTTTATCTCAACGCCCATCAGTTTTAAATCATCGGCAGTGTACGTGCCGTTTGCGCCGGCCACAGCCAGTTCCCGTACCCGCTGCAAAACATTGTTGGCTTCGTTCATATAGTTATACGCAACATTGTAATGGTCTTTGGCATAGAGGGTATTTTTTTCGAAGCGCGCAAGCCGGGCAAGGTAAGACTCGTAGCGCACCGCATGGGAAGCGGCAAGGGGATCATCCCGCAGTTCGTGGATTCGATTCTCGGACGCTATCTGCGACTGGATTTTGGAAAGCCCCTCTTCGTGGCGGCGCAGGTAATACTGCACATCGGTATTGGGCATGTTAGTCGATATTCTTCTCATTTCTTCTCCACCTCTATATAAAGCGGCGGTATCGCCGCTTATGTTTTACTTTATACTCCCATCCGGTTGATAAGCGTATCCAGCATGGAATTGACCGTGGTAATAAAACGCGCCGCAGCATTGTAACCATGCTGATAGCGGATCATGTTTGCCAGTTCCTCATCGATATTGACGCCGGAAATTGACTGCCGCATATCATGCAGCTGTTTCATGATCAGGTTTTCGGTTTCCAGTGCCCTGCCGCTCTGTTCACCCAAAAGGCCGATACGGCCTGCGGCATCGGCAAAGTAATCGTCAAAGGTTGAAAGCCGCCCCACCATAACCGAAGTGTTCCGTATGGCGGCAATTGCCGCAGCAGCGTCGCCATTGCCGGGGTTGGCGGCCCTGCCGTTGTCGCCAAAGCCTGACGCCACCGAGTGGGGGTCTTTTACCATAGCGGGGTTTACCTCGATCCAGCCGGATGGGTGGGCAATGGGGGCAAGGGCATAATCCTCCGCGCCGCCGCGCAGGCTGGTAACGGCATCGGCCCGCGCCCAGTCATAGGCCCCTTCCGGCCCGGAAGCGCTCAAAAGGCCGGCGTATCCGGCAAGGAAATGCCCGGAATCCTCAACATGACGTATAACAAAATCGGGGTTCTCCCGCACGCTGTTTAATGGTTCCGCCGGGGTTCCTTTAAGGGAAAGCCTGCCATCGCGGTTCAGCCGGGCCGTTACCTCGGCCCCGGAATTGTTGATTCTGGTAACAATATCGTTAACCGTATCGGTCGAGAAATACGGAACCCGCACTTCGCCGCCGGCGCCGGAAAGGGTAATTGCCCCTTCAAAGCCCGGCTGGGCCTGCCCCTCCAGGGCATTCTGCCCGTTTATCCGGTAGACGTAGCTGGAATCAAAAGCGCCGTCTCCGTCACGGTCATAGTTGCCGTTCACATTGGTAACAAAGGGATATTCGGAAAAGAAATTATTGCCGGTACTTCCGTTAAGGCCGTAGCCTTCCCGGTGGACCTCATTTACCAGGTCAACAAAATTCATCGTCATATTATCAAGAGTCTGGATTTCCTGCTCTATAGTTTCATCGCGCATCTCAAGCAGCGCCCCCAGGCTTCCCTTTTCAAAACGAATCTCCTGCTTGGTGTCCTGCCAAAAGATATGAGCGTAGCCTTCGGTATCTATTCCTTTTTGCAGATCGAACTGACGCCCTATCTGCCCCTGCACCAAAACAAGCCCCGAAGTATGCACCATAAATTCATCCGGATCACGGTTGTCAATACTTACATCGATTATCGATGAGAGTTTGTCCACCAGTAAATCACGGCGATCCATAAGATCGTTGGGATTATCCCCCTGGGCCTTAATCCGCTGGATGTCGCCGTTCAGGGCGGCAATCTGCCGGGAAAGTTCGTTTACCCGGCCAACGGTAAGCTGTATATCTTCGTCAACCTGTACCTGTAGGCTTTTAAGGCCATTGTAGCGGTTGTGGATACCATCGATAAGGGTTTTTCCCCGTTCAATAACGGCGGTGCGGGGAGCGGTATCCGCAGGGAACATGGAAAGTTCCTGCCAGGAGTCCCAAAAAGCGTCCATTTTGCTTCGCACTGAACTCTGTCCCGGCTCCAGGTAGAGGTTGTCCATCATGCGGATATAGGGATCGCGGGCGCCCCAGTAGCCTTCGTTGGAAGCCTGGGCCACAATCCGCTTATCAAGCAGTTGATCCCGCAGCCGTTCAATGCGTTCAATTACCACGCCCTGCCCTATCTGTCCCGGCGTTTCCTCGCGGTTAAGGCCGGGCAGGTAAATCGGCTCAAAAGCCGACATTTCAACCCTTTGCCGTGAATAACCTTCGGTGGATGCGTTATCCAGGTTGTGCCCGGTTGTATATAATGCCTGCTGGTGGGCCTGGACCCCCCGTTTCCCGATTTCGATTCCCATAAAGGTTGACGTCATTTTTATCTCCTTTTACCGGCCATTACCGGATTACATTCGTTGATTCAACACCATACTTCGCATATCATGGGAAACGGCGGTTCCCCTTGGGGTATAAAGCTGCCCCCGGCGGTCGGGAAATGCAAGCGCGAAAAAACCCGCCATAGTTGCCCTTGCCTCGCTGATGTAGGCCATAAGCGTATCATTGGCCATACGGAGTTTAAGGCTTTCAAGTTTCAGACTGCGGTAAATAGCGGTAAGCTCGCTACGTTGTTCCGCCGGCAGCCGGGAAACCAGGGCGTAAAAGCAGCCCTTATCGCCGTCAGGTTCCATCGCGGCGGCTGCACCGCCCCGTAATTCAGCAAAAAGCGATTCCCGTTCCTGCTCCAGGGCCGCCAATTCCTGCCCCAGAGCGTTCATGGCGCTGAAATGGCCTTCAAAATCGGCCCATTCCCGTTTTTCCACCGCATTCCGTATCAAACCCTGCAACACGGCGGCCCGCTGCACCAGCTCGCTTTCCTGCATCAATATTGTTTTACATTGCTCAAAAATCATCATGGTCCCTCAATTCAAGTATCGGCGTAGAAAAATAAAGGTTGAGAGAAAATATTTTGTGCGCTGCCTCGAATCCGTCCCCCTTTCCTCTCTCCTTTCCTTCCTCTTTCCTCTCCCGAACAGAGGCTCCCTTGCAACGAGGCCCAGCCTGCGGCGTAAACGGGCAAGCCTTCAGTTGGAATTAAACATCTTTATCGTAAAATAATGATAAGAGCGCTTAAAATATGGCAAAAAAAGCTGTAAATAGAAAAGGGCTGCCTTGACAATGTTTGGTTCCATGGTTAGTTTTTACATATCTGGGTTTACCCCAAAAAAACGAGAAGGAGTTTT
>JAITHQ010000007.1 GCA_031279925.1 Treponema sp.
CATCGGTCAAGGTGACACGGTATTTAATGTTTGGTTTGACCATGGTTTCCCTCCTGTTGCTTTATCGGAAGGATTGCCGCTTTTTATATGTACTTTTTGACTTCGCGGTGTACTAGGTATTCTTCCCCTACCCACGCACTCACCACATGTACCGGATCTTCCCCGCGCTTCCCTTACCCACGAATACAGGCACGTCGATAATGCTTTCGGGTTTACCCGCTAGAATACTTGAAAAAACCTGCTCTCATGTGGTATTTCCTCGGGCGGTTCCAAGAACTTCCTCAGTTCCACTTCCCTTTCCTGCCCGGAGGCTTCCATATCTTCGAAGTCTTCCCCCATTGCATAATAAAGTTCCCAGCCCGATGACCAGAATATCTTCCAATTTATGCCGCAAGTTCCCCCCAGGGCCGCCACAGGTCCGGCATATTCCCCAGCTTTTCTGGTAATCGTGCTATATCCATCGTTCCCTCTCTCGGATATATAGTCAATCCACTTAATAAAGACGAAGCTCGATTTTAGCTTCTTGCCATGGAACAGGCGAATTCTTGAAAAATCCACGGATTGTATGGATTTTCATGGATTATACCGGTTCTGGGGAACTGGAATCCGTGTTAATCCATGTAATCCGTGGACCTTCTTTAGTTACTCTTAAAGGGAACAACTATATCTCTTAATCTTATCCCTTTTCCTAAAAAGTAAATGCAGTGGCCCTGGCCGCTTCTTGACCTCTGCCGTATCTTGTGATAAAAAATGATAAACATGGTCACGCTTAAAGACATTGCCAATGAAGCCGGGGTTAGTACCGCTACGGTTTCCCATGTGGTTAACGGAAATATGGCCAGGGTATCCATGGAAAACGCCATCCGTATCCGCAAAATCATTCAAAAAAGGCAATATGTTCCCAATTCTTCCGCCAGGACGCTCGCCGCGAAATCTTCTCATATTATAGCCGGTATTTTAATTGGGGGGCAGGGAGTGAATATGCTCAAAGACCCCTACAACGCGGAATTTCTGGGCGAAATGGTAAACGCCGTGCAGGAGCGTGAATATTATTTGATGATCCGGTATGTAAGCAGTTATGAGGAAGTGATCCAGAGTCTGCGTTCATGGAATGTTGACGGGGCTGTTTTTATCGGTACCTCTGACGCCTATATCAGAAAAATACAGGCGCAGATACGGATTCCCCTGATATTTACGGACAGTTACACAAATCTGAAAAAAATCAGTAACGTGGGAATCAATGATTTTCAGGGGGGCATTCTTGCCGCGGAATTGTTGTTGGACAAAGGGCATGAGAAACTGGGCTTTGCCGGCTATGCAATGCAGGAGCAGGGAAAAAACGTGGTAACCGAGCGCTTTGACGGATTTCTTTCCGCGTTAAAAAAGCGTAATATAAAACTGAACCATGAGCAGATTTTTTATGTCTCTGGCGGCAATCCGGATGAAGACATTCAAAAAATTGCCGAACGTTTGGCCTCTGGAAAGGGCAAAATAACCGGCCTGTTCGCAAGCGCCGACAAGTTGGCCTTTGCTTTAATGGAAGCGCTTTCGGAACGGGGGATACGGATACCGGATGATATTTCAATTATCGGATACGATGATCTTTCTATCGCTTCAAAAATAAGCCCAGCGCTGACCACTGTCCGGCAGGACATCAGCAAAAAAGCCCGCATCGCCATTGATTTATTGTTTCATCAGATTGAGGGGAAAGACATGACTCCCATGAACACCATGCTGGATGTGAGCCTCGTGGAACGAAACAGCGTCAGGCAAATGTAAGCCAGTCCGCTTACCAGCCCGTACAGCCGATTCCTTTGGTGATGATGAACTGTCCGCCGGCTTCGTTTCGCAGACCGGTAAGTTTTGTTCCGCTTACAAACACACTGTTCATTGTTACGCTTCCCTTGGTACCGGAACGCGCATGAATGCCGTAAGTTTCCGCACCCTGAATTGTAATGTTCCTGAAAACAGCGGATATGATTTTGCCGCCGCCGCTCTCAAAGGTGATTCCTTCATTGCCGCTGTCGTACATTTCGAGGCCGGAAATTTCCACGCCTTCAATATTTTTGCTTTCCGCCCAAAACCAGACGGCCCCCCGGTCGTAATTCCAGTTTGATTCACGGGAGCCGGCTCTATACAGGATATTGTTTATTATTCTGGTAGAGCCGGAAAAATTCGCCGCCCCATGATTGGTGCTGATATTGATTCCCCCGCCAAATGCGATAGTATCACACACGATATTTTTTTCGATGGTGTTGTCACCGCCGCCGTATACCGCAATGCCGCTTGCAAGCCAGGGAGACTGTATCGTGTTGCTTTTTATTATGTTGCCGGTACACGCGCTGCCGTCTTGTGACCATATCGCTATTGAATCATCCCCGGTATTTCTAAAATGGCAATTGCTGACCACGGAATTTTTGCTTGCGGCATTAAGGTTAAGCCCGTCCGCGAAAGTATTGCGGATACGGCAGTTCTCGACAAACAGATTATCTGCCCCAATAGCCCATACGCCAACTTTCAGGTGTTCCATCCAGACCCTCTGGATTTTGGAACCGCGTCCGGGGTTTCCATCAAAACCGGTTTCAGGAGCGCTGTCCTGCCGGACGGTGGTATCTCCAAAGAGCGCAAAATCGGCAAAATGATAATTGCCGCCGCCGTTCAGTTTGAAAGCCGCCCCTGGGCCGCTCAGGGTTGAATACCACATGCCGGCCCCCTGAATGGCAAGTCCGCTGTTCACCGCAACCGGGCCGTTGTGTATTTCAAAGACGCCTTCGGGAATCCAAACCCCCTTGTTCTGGCTTCTTGCGGCAATGATGCAGTTTGCCAGGGCAGTTTTGTTGTTAAAGCCGCTCTGGGCTTTCGCGCCGTAATCGGCAATAGAAAGAAAATTACCGGGCATTACAAGCGGTTCCGCTGCCAGTTCAAAATCCGCCGAGTCCACGATGTAAAAGGCGGCGGCGTCTTCCTTCAAGAGACGTACCACGGTTCCGGCGGGCAGTTCAGCGCCGAAAAGGATTCTGCTTTCATCAAAGAAACGGCGGCCTTTACCGGCTGCCGGGTCATTAGTCCAGGGGTATTCTCCGTAGACCCAGGCGTATTTTGAAGTCAGCGAAATGTCAGCGATTTTTGCGCCTTCACGGTAAACCGCAAGAGAACCGTCTGTTCCCCCGCCGCCGGGTGCATCGGCCATGCAATAGCGAAGGGCCATGGCGTTTGCCGGTTTTACAAGGGTAAACTCAACCCAATCTCCCGTGTTGGTCAATTTTACCGCCTTTCTTCCTGAGGCTTCCGTCTGAATTTCGTAATAGGTAAAATTTTTGTTTAACAATTCTCCTGCAAAGTTACCGTCTTCCGCCTCGTAAGTACTAAAGTCAAGCGCCGCTCCGCAGTCCTTAAGCGGCTCTGGATTTCCGGCGTCCATGGAAGCGGTATTGTCGTTTAAAAATGAACAGGCCGCATGAACCAGGCAGAGCGTCAGCAGCAATACCGCGCCCGGCTTTATGATCTTTCCCACAGGATGCCTCCTAAAAGGTTAACCGATTAACCTATATCAGCATAAACCGGGT
>JAITHQ010000038.1 GCA_031279925.1 Treponema sp.
TATTTTTGAAGAATAGTGACCAGGTCTTTGGAGCCAAGCCGGTCCAGTTCCGCAAGGTAGGTATTCCAGCCGTTGTTAAAATCACGGGCTCCGGTGATGAATTCCACGATTACCTGTTCCTTGAAAGGATTAAGCACCGCGTTGATATCCGCTACCCGAGCGTTGTCGGCGTCATCCATCGCTATAGGCGGAATAAAATGTTCCGTTGGTATCGGCCATTGCAGTTGATCCTGGGCATAGTAATAGTTGTAAATCTCGTTGTAGGAACTGTTTTTCAGCATTATGTCCCGCAGTGCAGGCTCGCCGGTTTCTATCCACCGGAGGGCTTCCTCAACCTGGTTGGCCTGCTCGCCAAGCCGGAACCTGCTGTCCCGGACCATCGGGTTATTCTGATTCCAGGAGCCGTTCACCGGCTGGGCACTGAAGGTTACCAGCAGCTTGTAGATGGATTCGCCGCCCATGAGGGACTTGGTACCGGGATCCGGGTCTGTCCATGCAAGGCCTTTGGCGCCGATATAGCCGTGCAGCTCATGATCAAAATCCAGCAGATAGTCATACAGGGCAATGGCCAGTTTCGGGTCCTTGCACTTGTTGGTGATAAACATACCGGAGTACAGTATTGACCAGGGATCTTTGTTGGGAGAATACCGCTTGCCGTTTTTGCCGATCAGCGGAAGCAGGTGGAGGTATTCCAGCCAGCGCTCGCTGCCCTGCCGGGCTACATCGCCGGACCAGTTCGACATACTAACGGCAAGAATTGGGTCGGCATTATCCGCCAATGCCCAGAGCTGATCCTTATTCATGGAGAATGAGTTGGGGGCGATAAGTTTTTCCCGGTACAGGCTGTTCATATACTGCAGGGCTTCCTTGAATTGCGGGTCCCGGTATTGCTCAACTACTTTTTTGTTATCAAGGCTCAGGCCGAAATAATCATCGGTCATAATGAAGGGCATATATGCCTTGGCAATGGCGGCTACCATCGCTTTCAAATCGTTCTTGGAAAAAGCCAGGGGAATCTCATCGTTTTTGTCCCCGTTGCCGTTCACATCGTTATCCCGGACATAGCGCAGATAGCCGGTAAACTCATCAAGCGTTTCCGGGCGCTTGAGCTTGTTATCCCGGATAAACGGCATATAGTACCAGCCCCGTCCGCCTGAGGAAATACAATGCAGACAATCGTTAACCTGGGGCAGTCCATACAGCTTACCGTCCGGACCCCGCAGTTTTTCATTTAGCGCGGGATACGCCTGAAAAGCCTTGGCGATATTGGGATAACTCAAGGGATCATACTCATCCAACGGGATAAAAGTGCCCTGGGAAGCGTAATATGTCATGTCGTTCAGGTTGATCTTGTTCTCTCTGACAAAAATAAGATCCGGATAATCCCCTGACCCCAACAGCAGATTTAACTTTTCATTAAAGTCCGCATCACTGGTAGCGGTAAAGTTCAGGTTGATACCCGTCTCATCAGTTATCCGCTTGGTAAAAGAGTTATCCTTGTAATCATAACTGGACACCAGATTACTAAGGCCGCCGATAAATACCGAAAATGTTACCTTGCCGTCCGCAAGGCTCCCTTTTTTTCCGGTTCCAGACGCTGATTTTCCCTTGCAGGCCGCTATTGATACAATCAATAATACCGCAAGAACAGCCACAAACATTTTTCTGTTCATTCGTTTTCCTCCTGAAATTTGTATGTTATCGCCTGAGCGACTAACACCGTATTTGTTCCTCACTCTTTAAGTGAGCCAGCGTCTCACTCCTTGAGTGAGCCGATCATCATGCCGCGGATAAAATACTTCTGGATAAACGGGTACAGCGCCATCATGGGCAGCGCTCCGACCACCAAAACCGCGTAACGGAGCTGCTGCAAAATATTTTGCATATTCTGTACCCGCGCCGGATCCATCGCGGCCAGCATTTCCGGCGGCATTTGGGCAATAAACAGAATGTCCCGCAGCACCATCTGAAAATTGAATGTCGCCGGTTTGGTTAAATAGAGCATTCCGTTAAAATAGCTGTTCCATATATTGACCGCGTTAAACAGGACCATGACGGCAATAACCGGCGTTGCCAGCGGGATAGCGATGGAAAAAAAGAAACGAATATCACCGCAGCCGTCTATATGAGCGGCATCCAGAAGGCCGGCGGGCAGGGAATTCTGAAAATAGGACTTTACAATGATCATGTTGTAGCACGAAAACATAAAACCCAGTATCAGCGACAGCCTGCTGCCTACCAGATGCAGGTCCCGCATCAAAAGGTAGTTGGGAATAATACCGCCGTTAAAAAACATGGTTACGCAAAAAACAATGACAAAGATTTTTCGGCCCGGCAGTTCCCGGCGGGACAGCGGATAGGCCGCAAGGAGCAGCAAGGTTACCGACACCACAGTCCCTCCTGCCACATAGATCAGAGAATTGAAAAAAGAACTGCGTAAAAGGCCGTGTTCAAAAACGGCGTTATACGCTTTTAAGGTAAAATCCACCGGCCACAGAAACACCCGCCCCTGCAAAATGGCGGAAGCGGAACTGAAAGAACAGCTCACGGCATACACCAGGGGATACATAATCGACACAAACGAAAGGACCAGAAAAGCCATGCAAAAAAACCTGAAGCTCCATTCCCCCCGCCCGTACTTTTGAGAAGATTTGTTATGCGCCATTGTTATACTCTTCATATACCGCCTTTATTAAAACAGGCTTTCGCCGGAGAGCTTGCGGGCAACCTGGTTGACCAGCAGGGTAAGCAGTACGCCAACCACGTTCTGAAACAGGCCGATTGCGGTGCCAAAGGAATAATCCGCCCGGCTGCTGATAAGGCTGCCGCCTCCCAAACCTACCTTGTATACATAGGTAGTAATAATTTCCGAGGCGCTTAAATTCTGGGGAGACTGCAGCAGATAGGTTTTTTCAAAATCTCCGCCCAAAAGACCGCCTACGCTCAGGATCAGCATGATAATGATGATGGGCCTGATGGTAACCAGATCGATATGCCAGATACGCTGCCAAATAGTCGCGCCGTCAATGACCGCCGCTTCGTGATAGGTAGGGTCCACTGCGGCCAGGGAAGAGATATAAATAATCGCCGAATAACCGGTCGCCTTCCAGACGTTGGACCAGGCGTAGACATGGGGAAACATGGCCGCCTCTCCCAGAAAATTGATCTCCTCAAGTCCCAGGGAGCGCAGCAAAATATTAATTCCGCCGCTCCGCATATTGAGCAGTTGGCTTATCAGGCCGACCAGCAGCACCGCTGACAAAAAATACGGGGCAAAGGTAATGGTCTGGGTAATTTTTTTAAAATGGATATGCCTGTTATGGTTGATACATATTGCCAGAATCAAGGGGAACGGAAAACTGATAAGCAGGGTATAGACGCTCAACAGCAGGGTGTTGTACATAATGACTTTGAAATTCGGGGAATTGAAGAAACGCTGAAAATTGTACAGTCCCACCCAGGGGCTGCCCCAGACACCGTCACGGGGAGAAAAGCGCTTGAAGGCCATCAACACGCCGTAAATAGGTATATAATTGAAAATGAACACGTATACCAGTGGGATACTCAACAGCAGATACAGGCCCCGGCAGTTCCATATCCTCCTGGTTATGGAAGCGGAATTATATAATGGGGGGTAAATCACATTTTTCTTCATACTATTGCCCCTGAGTGTAAGAGCGCCGGGGCTCCGCGCCTGGCTTTGATATAGGCCCGGCTGCGGTTCTGATAATCCCGCAATGGTTCTATGCCGTATTTTTTGCAGGTTTCCCGCACGTGTATTTCCGCTGAACCGGAACTGAGCAGGAACCATTCTTCCCGCTCATTATTCTGTTCGAGCCGTATGCCGGGATTTTCCGCGAGCATTTTCTGCACTTTATTCTTATTGAAGTTGTGATGACAGATAAGCTTGTCAATATCCACGGCGGCACGGGCGATCAGGGTTTTGCCTGTATCGCCCCGGACATACTGAATTTCCCTGCCGGCAATGTCAAACACCGCACAATCAGGAAAGCGGGTGCAGGACACTATCGTGTAATGGTGGTTGAGCGCGTGGGCTGCAAGCTGCCGGCCCGCCGAATAGGCGCTGGGGAAGAACACGATGTCGGCGTCCTTGTCGGCAAGGTCGCGCCAAATCTCCGGAAAGTTGGCGTCAAAACAGATGAGCGCCCCCGCCCGGCCAAAATCGGTATCGCACACCGCTGTGCGGGAGCCGGGAACGGTATTAAAGCTGCCGCCGCAAATGGGGAATTCATTCCAATAGGGAAATATTTTTTCATACCTGAAGAGCGTCCGGCCCTGGCGGTCAAACAGCATGGCGGTATTAACCGTTTTGGCATCCGCGATGTTAATGATCAGCGGGCAGAGTATGTGGGTATTGCCCTGCCGGGCGAGATTTTTCACCGCTTCCAGAAAGGGGTCATCCGGGTTGTAGGCCCTGGTGTCGATAAAACACTCGGGGAGCAACACAATATCTTCGTTCCCCTGGAGATTTTCTTCGATTGCCCGCAGCACTGCCGCTTCTTCCTGGTTGTACATTGACAGGGCAAGGATAGAGAATAATTTCATAACCAGCTCTCCTGGAAAATATACATGTATATATATTACCATTAAACTTCGCCGATGTCAAGAATTTTTTTACAATATTTAAAAAAAATTGTATGAATTAAGAGTACATGTATACATTAACTCTGGGAAATGTCTTGTATTTGTTTAGTATTGGAGTTATGCTGGCATTTATGGAAAAGATGTTATATGACATGGCGGCTAAGATGGCTGGAAAATAATGGAATAAAAATTTACTGGATAAATGGATTGACAAAATAAAATTAAATGGATAGTATAAAATTACAAGGAGTTTTTATGTTGTTTTTTAAGGAAAAAATCAATTATGACATTGTTATTTTGAAGAATATATGTAAAAAATTACCGGATAAATATAATTATATAAAAAAACAAGTTGATGAGGGTATAATTTCAGGGTTGGAAAAAGACAAAAGAAATAATTTCCGCCAGTTAAAATTTGATGTTAATTTACTCAATAAATATGAAAATAAAAAATATCCAGAATTTTCTATTGAGAATATTATTTTGAAACATAAAAAGTCAAATGAAAATATTACCGCATCAATATTTATTGCTTATGGCTTATTAATAGGTTATGATATAAATATTAATAGTGTTTCTGAAATAGATTTAGAAAATATTGACATGGACAATATAAAGGAAAAACATAGTTTTGATGAATCAATAAAAAAGTCAAGTACCACCGGCATAGCCGGTGGCTTGAGGAAGCCCCCTTAAAGGGGGCCTTTAATCTAATTCTGGTCCATCCAGATTCAGCAGACCTTGTTGGCCTTTATCAAGATCTT
>JAITHQ010000089.1 GCA_031279925.1 Treponema sp.
GTTTCACGCAACGCCGCCACCCGTGACACCTACACCGTTATCACCTGGACATTGCAGCGTCAGGGCAAATACGCCGATGTAATCACCTGGGGCGAGCGGGGGCTGCGGGCGTATCCGGGGGAATTCCGTATTGTAGAAACCATGGGCGAAGCGTTTTTTTATTTGGGAAATTACAACCGCTCACTCTTGTCCATGCAGCGGTATACCAACGCTCTGCCCCAGGGGGACCGGGTTTCAGTCGCCTATTTTTTCATAGGCGAGATATACCGTCTTACCCAAAAATACCTCCATGCGGATATTGCCTACACAACCGCGGTGCAGCATGAGCCAGGCCATTCCCTCTGGTGGTACCGCCTTGCCACCGTTCGGGAACAGATTGGTGACAAAAATCCCGCGCTGGAAGCCTACCGGCAGGCCGTCAAAATCAACCCCAACTACCGCGAGGCCCGCGAAGGCTTGACGCGACTACAGCAGTAAACGCTTGTCTTGGGCAATGTTAGGGTTTTAGGCAGGGCCAGCGCACTATGATTTCTAATTCCTTATGGTATAAGGAATTAGCTTACAGTCATTTTTCAGGGCTGAAATCGTAATTCTTTACAGTATAAAGAGTTAGCAAACATAGTGCGCTGGCCTTGGGGTTTTAGGCCAGATGTCTGCAAAACCGCGAATTTTTATGAATTGTTTACCGGCGTTTATGCAAAACTTTCCTGTAGAAAGCTGTTTTCCGCCTAAAACACCACCAAATTTTGAATTGTTAAGCCTGACGTCATCTTGAGAAAATACCGCCAATAGAGTATACTAAAAACACATGAGGGAAAGTATGAGTAATGGAGTAATAATAACCGGTGATAATTTTGAAACTGAGGTATTGCAGTCGCCCATTCCAGTACTGCTGGATTTCTGGGCTGCCTGGTGCGGGCCATGTACAATGATTGCGCCAATTATCGATAAACTTGCCGTTGAATACGCAGGACGGCTCAAATTCGGTACGGTAAATGTGGATGAAGAAAATACGCTTGCCGGGCGGCACAATATTGTTTCTATTCCCACCCTCGTCCTGTATAAGGATGGGGTGCTGGTGGGAACAAAAATTGGCGCGGCCCCCAGGCATGAGATCGAAGCCCTATTTAAGAACTTGGTCTAGGGTGTGTTCTCACTGGTAAAAATTTATGAATATGAAAAAGAGGGGAGAAGTCTCCCCCTCGCTTCAGCCGGCAGGGCTTCCGCTACCCCGCCAAATATTCGTGCCGAAGGGGAGGGTAATACCCCGCCCTTCAGGGCGAAGTGTTTAATTGTGCTGTATGCAGAAAACCGGCAGCATTTTTAAAAGGCCATAGATTGGCGTTATACTTCATGTAGATTCCCGCCGAATAAGACAGGGCGCCGGTTCCTGAAGAAAACGCTGTTCGGCAGCTTCGCCGGTGATTAGGGAATTGATAAGCGCGACTGCGCGTTCGCCAAGGGAATCTTCATCAAAACGGATCGTTGAAAGAGACGGGACGCTTAGTTCGCCATACGGAAGATCATCGGTACCGAGTACGGCAATATCATGCGGTATCTTAAAACCCGCTTCGTGCAAAGCCCGAATCAAAGGCAGGGCAAAATCGTCACTGTAGGCATAGATGGCGGTTGGGCGTTTCGGCAGGGAAAGAAAAGCGTTTACTACGGTCTTTGCCGCATCCAACGAGAGGGGCATATCAACTTTTGGGAAATCCAACATATCAATCGCAGCATTTAGTACGGAAGAAACTACAGCCCGTATACCCCGGTAACGAAGCTGGAAGGGCCTGGTTTGAACCGGGTCCATGGGCCGGATGAAGGCAATCCGCCGGTGCCCCAATTCCAGTAGATGCTCTGCGGCGATACGGCCTGTTTCCTCAAAGGGCATATAAAAGGTCGTCAAATCGTCATGACGCTCACCGTCATACACAAGAATACGCTCTATTCCACTGGCCTTCGCATCTTCAATAGCCTTACGGTCAACATCCAGAAGACTGCAAAAAATGCCCAAGGGACGCCGGGCAAGCATGGCTTGAAATGCCTCGCGCTTTCTTTGCAGGTTACTGTCCCTGTTCCAGGAATACTGGGTAACTACACATTTACCGGCCAGGCCCTTTTCGTGAATGGTACCGATAAGATTTGCAATACGCGAGTTGTAGGGGGCGGGGAAAAAAATGGCAAATTCGGAACTGTAGCCCCGGCGCAGGGTTTGGGCGGAGTAGTGGGGACGAAATCCAAACTTTTTTATTACATCAAGAATATATGCGCGTTTTTCGGCGCTTACGTGGGTTGATCCCGTACCATTAAGAACATACGAAACCTGCGTCCGTGAAACCCCCGCAAGACGGGCAATGTCCCGCATAGATAAGGCCATCTTATAATTCTTTGATTTTGGATCCGTAACATCCTCCTCATGTACAGTATTTACTATACTATAGTTAAGCAAAAATATAATAGTCCGAATTTCGAGTTTTAAGAGGAAAAGGCCCGTCTTTTGATAACTTGGATTAACCACAAAACAACCGGTCAAAAGAATGGGCGCTATGAACGAAGAAACAATAATCACATTATATTGTATGGCAGATGATTTCATCAATACGTACGGTCATAAGGTATCCCCTTGGGCAGGCAATAATAGCCGTTATCAATTCGGTGTTAAGCGACAGCGTAAAATGCGGTTTTATCGGTTCCATTTCTAAGAGCCTGTTCAAATTGTGGATTTTTTCGGTCAATAGACCGTAAAAATCCCGATTTTCGGGCTCTTTTGGAGCCTGCAAGGTAGAATTTTGGCGTTTGCAACGCCAAAATTCCAGATTTTGAACAGGCTCTAACCTTTCAGTCCGGTAGTTACCATTCCCTGTACAATATATTTTTGGAACACAATAAAAATAAGAAACACCGGAACCAGCGACAGGCTTCCCATTGCGAAAATGGCCCCCCAGTCGGTAGACGTGGCCAGGTCGCTGAACATACGCAGGGCCAGCGATACGGTAAAATTCCTGGGACGGTTTAAATACAGCAGCGGCCCCAAAAAATCGTCCCAGCGCCAGTAAAAGCTGAAAATGGCGGAGGTGATAAGGGCGGGTTTTATCAATGGAAAAATAATGCGGATAAATATTGAAAACTTGCCGCAGCCGTCTATCATTGCCGATTGGTCCAGCTCTTTGGGTATTCCCCGGATAAACTGAACCATAAGAAAGATAAAAAACGCCTGCCCGCCAAACTGCGGCACAATAAGCGGCAAAAAAGTATTCACCCAGCCGATTTTTTGAAAGACAATAAACTGCGGCGTCATAATCACCTGATACGGCAGCATCAGCGTTAAAAACATGATTCCGGAAAAAACCTGGCTACCCCAAAAGCGTATGCGGGAAAACCCATAGGCAACCGAAGCCGAAGCAAGAACCGCGCCAATGGTAGAAATAATCGTATACAAAAATGAGTTGCCAAAAAATACGGAAAAACTTATGGAGTTATTGTAATTCCAGCCGCGAATGTAATTGTCAAAATTAAGCGCCGATGGAATAAGCGAAAAATTGTTAAAAATTTCACGGCTGCTTTTAAAAGAATTTGAAATCATCCAGAGGATTGGATAGAGCATGAAAAAACCAAGGATAATTACCATGACATGAAACAGCGCCTCGCCGCCTATATGTTTTGTCCGGTGTCCTGCCGCAGTATACATAAAAATATCCTATGATTCGTAATACACCCATTTATCGGATGTTTTGAACAAAATTCCGGTAAATACCGCAATTATCAATACCAGCACCCAGGCCATAGCGGAACTATAGCCCATGTTGTAATACTTGAAGGCCCGCTGGTACAGATACAGCGCATACACCAATGTCGCGTTTTGGGGGTCTCCATTTCCGCCGGAAACAACAAAGGCCTGGGTAAACACCGTAAAACCGTTAATAAGCTGCATTACCAGATTGAAAAAGATAATAGGCGTCATTTGCGGCAGGGTAACGCTGAGGAAACGGCGAAAGGCGTTTGCCCCGTCTATTTGCGCCGCCTCGTAATACGCCGCCGGAATCTGGCGAAGCCCCGCGAGAAAAATCAGCATGGAAGAACCGAACTGCCACACCGCCAAAATAATCAGCGTCCAAATAGCGGTCTGGGGCAGCCCTATCCAACTGACCGTGCTGTTTATGCCGATTGCCCGCAAAGCGGCGTTAAGCGCTCCGTCCGCCATAAAAAGCCGCCGCCACATAACGGCAACGGCAATACTGCCGCCGACTATCGAAGGCAAATAGTACACCGCCTGGTACACCCTGATAACCGCGGCTGCCCTTTTGAACAGCAGGGCGACGCAGAACGCAAAGGCCAGGCGCAGGGGAACGGAAACAAAGGCGTAATAAAATGTAACGGAAAGGGATTTCCAAAACAGCGCATCCCCCAGCATACGCCTGAAATTCCGCAGGCCGTTAAAAACAGGAGAGGCAAGGATGTCATATTCGGTAAACGAATAATACAGGGAGAACAGAATTGGAATGGCGGTAAAAGCAAGAAAGCCCGCAAGCCAGGGGCTTATAAAGGCAAATCCGGCGGCGTTTTCCGCGATTTGCCGCCGGACCGCGGCGTAATGTTTTCGCGCTCTCAATCATGCCTCCCTGCGGCAACGGCGGTTAGAGCCTGTTCAAAATATGAATTTTGGCGTTGTAAACGCCAAAATTCTACCTTACAGGCTCTTAGTTTCCGCCTAAAATCTGGCCGGCCCTGGTCATAAAATTGCCCGCCCCCTGCTCCGAACTGACGGTTTTATTAAGAACCTGTACCGTGGTATCGCGGAACAGGGCGCGAATTTCGCCTGACGCGCCGGGGTCGGGAGGATCGATGGCGCTTGAATAATCCGCCGCCGCCGAAAGAAACGCAAAGGCGATTTTCTGGTTCGCGTCCACTTTGCCCGCAAGGTAATCGCGCACATTGGCCGGGGCCGGTATGCCGCGCTCGCCCAAAATAATATCATTCGCTTCCAGGTCGTTGATAAAGAAGTTCAGGAACTTCGCCGCCAGCGCCGGATTTTCCGCCTTTGCCGCTATCGAAAAAAACATCGAAGGCTTAAGGAAAGTTCCCGGCCGTTGGTACTGCGCAATCCTGGGGAAGAACAGTAAATCCAGGGGGCGGCCCGCGGCGTTTGCCGCCGCCGAAATTTGGGTATTCCAGATGTACTTAACCCATGATGTTCCTTTGGAAAGGGGGTCTTCTTCCATGCTGCCCTGCACAAAGGCTTCACCCGGCGGAATCAACACGCCCTTGTTCAGCAGCCGCAGTTGTATGTTCCAAAATTCCGTTAACACCGCAGCGTCAGTAAACCCAAGTTTTTTGCCATCAGGACTGAACAGCGCGCCTCCGGCCTGCCGTATAAAATTCTGGAAAGCGGGAACCGGATCAACCGGATCAAAGGGCAGGGTTTTTACGCCGGTTTTTTGGAAAATGGTTTCCGCTATCCGCTCAAAATCCCCGGTAGTCCAGGTGGTAGAATCTATCGCGGGAATGCCCGCCTTTTGCAGCACCGTCGGATCGTAGACCATGCTGTAGGCGCTTGTCCCCAAAAGGATGCCGTAGAGCTTGCCGCCGATTTTTCCGCTAGCCAGCACGGATTCAGGAATTTTGGAAACGTCTATCGTGCCGTTGCTAATATAGGGCGTTAAATCCAGCAGTTGATTGCGGTCAGCCCATTGCCCGATGTAAGCGTAATCCTGCTGCATCAAATCCGGCATGGAAGACGAAGCCGCCTGAGTGTTCACCTTGTCCCAATAGCCGCCCCAGCCGGTGGTTTCGGCGTCGATGCTTACGCCTGGATTTTTGCTTTTGAACAGTTCCGCCGCCTTCAAGGTCTGTTCATCACGAACCGTATTGCCCCACCAGGTAAGCCGCATATAGTTTGCGTCTTTTTTCGCGCCGGTACAGGCCAGAACCGGAAACAGCAAAACGCTGAGTATTACCATGATTTTTTTCATACATTCCTCCTTTGCTGATACTTGGTTTACTATAGCCCCGGCGGGGAATCCAGGCTATTGCCGAAAACAGGAAATATATTGCAAAAAGCACGATTAGTGGCCGAATAAACAAAGAAAAAATCACTTGACAAATCCCATACAGCGTATTACGCTATGTAATATGAGGTGTGTATGTATGAGCAAATAACAACGGCGCGGCTTCCCGCCGGTACACGGAACAAACTGGTAACGCTTGCCCAAATCAAGCATAAAACCAAGTCGGACATTATCAAAGAGGCCCTTGATCTCTACTACGAGCGGGAAGAAAACGAAATAGATTCCTTCACGGTGGGCGAGCCGTATTTTGGCAACTATGGTTCCGGCGAGAGCGGGCGGGCTGATAACTACAAACAGCGGATACAAGAAAAACTCCGTGCTAAACTCAATATTGATTGACGCGGGGCCGCTCATCGCCCTGTTTGATTCAAGCGAGCGGCGTCACCGGAGCATACGGGAGTTTC
>JAITHQ010000095.1 GCA_031279925.1 Treponema sp.
GTGCTGAAAAACATAACCGTGGGACCGATCAGGGTGCTCAAGGAAGACGTAAAAACGGCGGAAGAACGCGCACGGGCACTGCTGGAAAAGGTCGGGCTTTCCGATAAAGCCGGCGCATATCCGGAGCAGCTCTCGGGGGGACAAAAACAGCGGGTCGCCATTGCCCGGTCTTTGGCGATGAATCCCGAAATTATGCTCTTTGACGAGCCGACTTCCGCCCTGGACCCTGAAATGATCAAAGAAGTTTTGGAGGTTATGAAAGACCTCGCCAAACAGGGTATGACCATGGTGATCGTTACCCACGAAATGGGTTTCGCCCGTGAAGTGGCGACAAAAATTTGTTTCTTGGAGCAGGGAAAAATACTGGAGCTGACAGACAGGGATACGTTCTTCAACAGGCCCTCCAGCGACCGGGCCCAGGAATTCCTGAACAAAATTTTATAGGAGGAGGAAGCAGGATGGCGACTTATGTAATACTCAGATCCATACCGGACTTCCTGTGGGCGGCGCTGGAAACCCTGAAAATCGCCGTTTTCAGCGCGTTCCTTTCCCTGGTTCTGGGAATAATTCTGGCGGCGCTGTATCAAAGCAGGATAAAAATTTTCATGCTGCTCATCAGCGTCTATGCCAATCTAATACGGAGTACGCCGCTTTTGGTGCAGCTGTATTTTCTGTATTACGGACTGCCCTTCCTGGGGATCCATGTCGATAAATACCCCGCGACGGTGTTTGCGTTTACCGTGAATACCGGGGCCTATGTGGTAGAGATACTGCGGGGCGGCCTTGAGGGAATCGACCAGGGGCAGTTTAACGCCGCCTACTCGCTGGGAATGACCTGGACCGGCTGCCTTTCCTTCATCATTTTTCCCCAGGTGCTGCGGCGCGTAATTTCCCCGCTCTTGACCCAAATGGCGTACCTAATCAAGGACACAAGCCTGGCGGCGGTTTTGGTCATCGCCGAAGTAACCTATACCTACAAACGCATCGCCGCGGAAACCTACCGTTCTTTTGAGGCGCTGGTACTGCCGGTGATCATCTATTTTTCGCTCTACGTGATCTTCCGCGCCGCCAGTTCCGCGTTTCAAAAAGATCGGTCAATAATACGGGGGTAAAGTATGGAATCCAGCTTAATAGGTAAATTTACCATTGCCCAGGAACTGCTGCGCCTCTTCAGGGGCTTTGTCATCAATCTTTCGCTCTTGCCGATAGTGCTGTGTATCAGCATGATCGTGGGCTTCGCCGTGGCCCTGATCCGCTACTACCGGGTTAAAGGCATAAGCCACGCACTGTTTATCGTGGTGGAAATTATCCGGGGAGCGCCCTTTTTGCTCCTCGTCTACGCCGTGTACTTTATTCTGCCCAGTATCGGCTACGATCTTGCCGCCTACCCGACGGGGATGCTGGTCCTTTCGATAAGCGGTTCGGCGCTGATGTCGGAAGTTTTTCTTTCCGGGCTTAAGTCCATTGACAGGGGGCAGCATTATGCGGCGGACGCACTGGGAATGAACTTTGTACAAAAAACGGTGCTGATTATTCTGCCGCAGATGATCCGGCTCTGTCTGCCTTCCATTGTCGGGCAGATGATTCTAACCATCAAGGATACGTCCATTGTGTCCCTGGTGGGGCTTGGGGAAGTTGTACGGACCGCCCGCGAGGTGTCCCTGCAAACGCATAACGCCTTCAGGAGTTACGCTTTTGTGGCCCTGTTTTTCTTCGCGGTGTGTTTTCCGCTGATCCTCCTGTCCAAAAAACTGGAACGGCGTTTGTCGATAAGCCGCCGCAGTTAGCGAAGCCTTCTTCCAAAGTACGGAATGGAGCTTCGGAAACTACGCGGTTTGAATAGCATAATCCTTAAGGGGAGGGAACGAAGATGCATGAGGTTTTGGAAAAAATCGGAAGTATCGGCATTGTGCCGGTTATCAAAATCGATGACCCCGAAAAAGCGGTTCCGCTGGCCAGGGCGCTCATCGCCGGAGGTATTCCCTGTGCGGAGATAACCTTTAGAACCGCCCAGGGAATTGAGGCTGTCAGGCGGATAGCGGCGGAAGTGCCGGAAATTCTGTTGGGGGCGGGTACGGTGTTGACCGTGGAACAGGCTGAGGCCGCCTGTTCTGCGGGGGCAAAGTTCGTGGTAAGCCCCGGCTTTAACAAAAAAGTGGTGAACCGCTGTCTGGAAAAAGGCATACCCGTTGTTCCGGGCTGTGCAAATCCCTCAGATATTGAGTGTGCCCTGGAGGCAGGTCTTGAGGTGGTGAAATTTTTTCCTGCGGAACAGTCGGGGGGACTTGATTATATCAAGGCCGTTGCCGCCCCCTATGGGGGTATCCGTTTCATGCCCACCGGCGGTATAAACGCCGGCAATATTGCCCGGTACACCGCCTATGAAAAAGTTCTTGCCTGTGGCGGTTCCTGGATGGCCGGCGCGGATTTAATGGATTCAGGGGCTTTTGAAAAGATTACCGCCCTGTGCAGGGAAGCGGTCAACACCATGCTCGGTTTTACCCTGGTCCATGTCGGGATTAACGGTGAATCGGAAACCGGGGCAATGGCCGGCGCGGACCGTTTTGCCGCGCTCTTTGGCTTTGCCGTCAAGCCGGGCAGCAGTTCGGTCTTTGCGGGCGGCGGAATTGAGATTACGAAAACACCGGGCAGGGGAAAACAGGGACACATTGCCCTTGCCGCATGGAGTGTTCCCAAGGCGGCCGCTTGTCTTGAACGGCTGGGCGCGGTTCTGGATTATGGGAACGCCAAACGCGGGCCATCGGGGGAACTGACCGTGATCTATTTGGCCGAAGAGATTCTCGGCTTTGCGGTACAT
>JAITHQ010000158.1 GCA_031279925.1 Treponema sp.
GCATATAAAATCGTATCTCCTTATCCTGTAAGGAATTACAAAATCATGAGTAAAACAGTCTAAAAAAGCTAATTCCTTATCCCATAAGGAATTATAAATTTATATGCGCTGGCCCTGCATTTTAAGGTTGATTTTAACTTGATTATGATATAATATTGTACAACGACATATTTATGTCTTTGGGTTTCTCTCAAACAAAGGGGTTTTTATGAAAAAGCAGACTGTTTTGGTACTAGTCACCGGTTTGATACTGGTATGCGGGTTAATTTTGATTACAGGGTGTCCGGCAGATGCTGCTGCAGATACTTCAAGGGGTAATCCCGATACACCTGTTAACCCCAACGCGCCGTCTGACCCGGTCGATTCCGCTTTTTGGTTTGGGGAAATACATAAGCAACTAATTGAACGAGTTGGAGAACAAGCCAGTGAAGTGTATGCAGGAGAAACAGGAGAAGAACCGGGGCAAATAGCAAATACGCAATATATTTGTAATGCAATAAACGACAAGTGGGAAATTACTTTACAGGCGGAAGCGGGAACCGCAGATAAAGCGGCGAATTGTGAATATTTATTGAAAATGATTGATAAAGCCAATGATAACCATACATTTTATGGCGCAAGCGCTTATGCCACAAAACAAGTGGTAGATACTATTGCGGTAGAAGATGCAGTTAATAGGTTGTGGGCGCCTAACGGTACATTTGTAACGGTTGCATACAACAGCAACTCAGCCGCATACTCTACAGACGGCGTTACCTGGACGGCGGCGGCATTGCCGGGTAGTGCAAATTGGGCTTGTGTTACATACGGCAATAATACATTTGTAACAGTCGCTATGGGCAGTAACAGTGACAAAGCCGCTTGTTCTACAGATAATGGAGCCACTTGGACAGCGGCGGCATTGCCGGGCCGGGCGGACTGGCGAAGCGTTACATACGGTAATGGTACATTTGTAGCAGTCGCATACAGCAGCAACACCGCCGCATACTCTACAGACGGTATCACCTGGACGGCAGCAGCATTGCCAAACAGCGCCAATTGGCAAGGCGTTACTTATGGCAATGGTAAATTCGTAGTGGTTGCATATAGCAGCAATACAGCCGCGTATTCTACAGACGGTGTCACCTGGACGGAGGTAACATTGCCAAACAGCGCCAATTGGCAAAGCGTTACTTATGGCAACGGTAAATTCGTAATGGTGGCATACAGCAGCAATACAGCCGCATTCTCTACAGACGGCGTCACCTGGACAGCGGCAAGGTTGCCGGGTAGTGCATATTGGCGCAGTGTTACTTATGGCAACGGTAAATTCGCAGCTGTTGCTACTGGCAGCTATAACAAAGCCGCATACTCTACAAATGGCATCACCTGGACGGCGGCAACGCTGCCGAGTGTTACAGGTTGGCTTAGTGTTACTTATGGCAATGGTACATTTGTAGCGGTTGCTGCTAATGGTTATGACACAGCCGCATACTCTACAGATGGCGTCACCTGGACAGCGGCGGCATTGCCGAGTGTAAGCTGGTATAGCGTTACTTATGGAACGGGTAATTAGAGTCTGTTAATCATGTAGACACATTATGGACAGACTCCCCAAAAAATTAAAGATGCCTTTTCTGAACCAATATCCTTCTAAAACATTCCTTGCCATCTATAACTGCTATATAAGATTCATTTTCTTCAATAATTTTATACCCCTTCTCCAATAACCCGTTTAAGATTGGCCGTGCAGAGATCGCAAAGGGTTTTTTATAATCGTTTGGTATATAACAATTATCTACCAATAAAATTTTATAATCGTCATATTTTTTGTATTTTTCAGGTATTTCTTTTAGCGGAACTATTTTTAGATGCTTATATTTTGGCCTATTTTTTATAGAAATATTTGTATACCAATGCCCTGAAGCATCTACAAGCTGTCTTTTGGGATTTAAAAAATAATCAACCCGGTTATACCCTGCCCATACCTGATTATTTTTAAAATATGGTATATATGCTTTGGTAATAGGATTTGCTATATTAGATATAATTATAAACTTTTTTCCGCTTTTTATAGTAATTTCCCAATAGTCTATTGCCCTTGAAAACGGCGGGTTTGTACATACTATATCTGTCTCTTCATTGAGTATTTTCAAAGACAGCGGGTGGTCAAAACTTCCCGTATAGCCTTCGGGATACTCTTTGAATTCATTAAAACCGTCTTTGGTAAATATATACCCTTTTGTTCCCTGATTAAATAAATCAACCGGGCCGCTATAGTGACTACATATCAATTTTTTAAGCCCCAGTTCATTGAAATTTTTTATAAAATACAATGGAAACGCTGATGTGTTTTTTTCGCTGTCATCAACCGCGTCATCGCAGTTACAAAACACAACTTTATTTTTCCAAATTTCTTTATTATACATTGTCAATTCTTTTTCAATATCTTCATATCTGGTATAAAACTCATCATTATTTATTTTTTGAGCTTTTTGCAGTATCTCTTTTCGGGAAATTCCCCGTTCTTCAAGAGATGGAGTTATTTTTTTTATAATTTTTACTATTTCTTTTTTGTCTTCGGTTTTAATAAATATTTCTCTCACATACAGTTTATGTAACTTTATGAAATTTACATAATGATGAAACAAGGGGGTATTATAAAAATATATTTCCTTGCTTTTTTCTTCTCTAAGGGTAACAAATTTTTCTTTGATAGCATTTTCCACCTGTGCCATATCTTTTACTTCACAAGTAAATAAATACTGATAAATATTGTCTTTCGATTTACCAGTCATATTATTATATTCTTTTAACCTTCTTTCCAAATCATTGGTTTTGCCTATTTTACAGCGGGTAGTTTCTTTTGATGCTTGAACAATATAAATACACTGTTTTTCCTTATCTTTTGCCAATTTATGCCTCCTCTGATGATATTAAGCTCTACTATAACATATTTTCAAGAAAGTCAATCCTTATCGTGTATGATTTTTTATATGCTCTAGCGCCCGTAGGCGCTTAATATAATTTTCAACCAATTTTGGGATAAATGGCGCATAACAGTCGAGTTTACGCTTGCTAGCTGCTTGGGCAGCAATTACAAGAGCCGGTAGGCGGACTTGGTCTCCATGATACGATACAACTTTATCCGCTCCATCACCTCTAAGAGCCCGAAAATCGGGATTTTTGTGGTCTATTGACCGCAAAAATCCACAATTTAAACAGGCTCTAAGGTGAATTATTCAGCGCTGCCTTTTAGGGATTCGCAGAATCTGGCGGCGGCTTCAAAACTTCCTTCAGGCGGAAGGTGTCCGCCATAGGCAAACTGTATCCAGTGGTTCAATACCCCGGCAAAGGCGGCGGCGTCTTGCGATGGTTCTGTGGAGCGGGCCAGTTCCGCACAGTCGTATTCGGTGGCATTGGCCGGAAACTGAAGCCCCCGGTATACGGTCCAGGATCGTATTGCTGCGGCGGCGCAAAAGCCCCACGCCCGCCGCATGTCGCCATTGGTAAAGCAAAAGCGGGCCCTTTCCAGCAGGAAACCAGGGCTTTCCCTGGCGTTTTCACGCAGGGCATGTATGGCCGAATCGCCGGCAAGCGCTATGCTGTTTATCTTCGATTTTCGAAGATAAAGAAACAAAAATACCGCCAGAGCCGCAGCAAGCGCAAGCAGAGCTGTCTGTAGAATAAGGGCAAAGACATGCCTGATTGTTTTCATCCAGGGGGCGGCATTAAAGCCGGTTTCCGGCGGCTGTTTGGGGTTTTTCCAGCGTATGCCCCAGCCGTCACGCCAGCCGCCAAAATCCGCTGAATCGAGAATGGCGCGTAACGTTTCAAGCGGGGCGTCATTGTCCCCGGCGCTTTCAGCGGCAGCGGCCCTGTCCTGTGTAAATGCTTTTTCCGGCGCGGCAATTCCCGCAGCGCATATAATAATTGCAGAAAGAATAATTTTCGTTTTGTATCCTGCGGCAAAACGGCGGAACAAAAGTTCTATGTCCCAGCCTTCAACCTCTACCCGGCTGTTAAGATAAACGCCAAAGCCCATGCAGACATACAGGCTTTCCGTTACAATATAGTTGATGCACCATGCGGTAAACAAAAAAAATTCCCCGCCGGTAAAAAAATAGCCGGGCGAAAAACGGTAGTCTACCTGAATAATTTTCGCCATTATTACAATAAACAATACTTCGCCGCAAAGCAGCGCTGCTTCAAGGGCAAGGCCCCAAACCGTAAGTAAAAAGCAAAAGCCAAGGCCGCCTTTTTTAAGAGTCCTTCGCCTGCCGGCAATGCGGCGGATATTTTCCAGCGTACGCACCGGCATCATTGCGGCGCGGAGCGGGCTAAAGCGCCGCCAGAGCAGGTCGCCAATAAGCCCCCGCAATAAATTCCTGCCAAGCCCCCGAAAAATTTGCGCCGCGCCTGCGCTGCCTGCAAAGAAACGGACGGAAACGACATGCAGTATAAGGCGATCAAAAAAAGGCTTTAGCAGCCACAGGGTAAGCCATGACCAGTACTGCAGCTGCTCAGGAAGCAGGCGCAGGGCAAAGGCGCATATCCAGAACGGAACCGCAAAAAAAGGCAGAAAATAGACAAAATTTTCCCGCCACAGCAGCAGTCCCGCGTCAGCCGCTTCCCAGGGGCTTCTCCTCCTGAGCGCCAGGGAACATTCAAGGGGCAGGCTCACGCTTTGCCCCCCGGCCTTTTAAAAGCGCCGGTTTGGCCGTTACGCCTAATTTTTCCGGCAAACAAAAAATAGAGCAGCAGCAAAACCCAAATGCCTGCGCCCGCACCGATGCGCAATCGCAGGGGCAGTTGGTGGCGCGATGACCAAAAGGCTTCGATAACTGCGGCGGCGGCCAGCATTAGGGCGCTGCCCGCGATAATGGGCAGGGCCTCTTCCCCCGCTTTTTTAATCGAAGCGCCCCTGCTTAAACCGCGGGTGACAAAGAAACGGTAACCCAAAAGCAGCCCTGCATAGGCGCTAAAAATTATCGCTGTAAGTTCAAACGCACTGTGGGCAATAATAAAAGGAAAAAAAGTTTTTTCGAACCCTGCATTAATAATATGCCCCGCTGCAATCCCCAGATACGCGGCGTTGATGCAAAGCAAAAGCAGGCTGCCCATACCGGCAAAAATTCCTCCGGCAAAAGTTCTAAACGCAATCGAGATATTATTGTAAATGTAATAACCGAACATATCCGCGCTGCCTGCAAGGTCGCGGGGAGCAAGAAAATGGCCGCTTGTTGGATCGTACATTTCATCAATGGCGTTAAGCTGCGATTCGGCGATTAGTTCTTTTGCAAGCGGGGGAAAACGGACGCAGAGCAGGGCGAAAAAAAATGCAAGGCCGTAAAACAGTAGAAACGCCGCCCCAATTCCCCGCCATTGGGACCTGACTTTTTGGGGAAATGTCCGCAGAATAAAACCGGCGGGCATTTTAAGGGAAAACCCGCGCTGACCGTACAGTATCTGGTTCCCCTCGTTTACCAGCATATTCAGCCGTTCAATAATTGCCGGATCAAAATCGTAAGCGCGGGCAATATTCAGGTCTTGCGTCAGTTCCCGAAAACGGCGGATAAACGAAGGGGCCGCAGCATGTATCTTTTTTCTTTTCCCCGGCAGTAATTCGCTAAATTCTGTCCACGAAGACTCCCGCCGCCGTACAAAGGATTGTTCGGTCACGGCAAACGCTCCCCTGGGCCAGCCGTCCCGCCTGACAGTTGGCGGGCTATTCCCAAAAGATACGCCGCATCAGAAAGCCCGCTTGATTCAGCAGAATTACCCCGCAGCAGCCGCGCCCAGGAGTGGGCAATTTCATTTGCCCGCGCCTCGCCCAGCAGGGGGTAACGCCGCGAAAACATCAGAATCGCCTGCTTTTCATCGTGAGAAAGGGCATAAGCGGGAATAACAGGCTCTATACCTGCAAGCCAGCCGGCGGAGGAACGGCGGGAAAAACCAATAGCCCTGGGCGTATACACCACCAGCGTTCCCCCTGCCCAATCGCCCAGCCGCCTAAAGCCTGGACTTGCGGCCATACAGACAAGGGCAATAGGGCACAGAAAAAAGAATGTATCGGCAAAACGAAGCAAATTCCGCAAAAAGGACGAAGCTCCGTCCACCGGCGCGCCGTCACTGCGCACCACCCTAATCCCCATAAAACGCTTACCGAAACTCTGCCCCCGGAACGCCAACTCGCAGATTACATGATAAAACCAGTCAACACAAAAATTAAGAATCAGCATTAACCAGACGCCGCTATGCAGGGATGCAGCCGACCAGATAACAATAAGAATAAGCCACTGGATAATTTTATCGATTCCGTAAGCGGATGCCCGAATGGGAAGCCCTGCGGGAAAAAGCGCAAATTCAATGCCGTCCGCCGTAAGGGCGCCCAAGGCGGCATCGAGCGGTGGCCTTTCGCGTTTTTCTCTCCCTGCCAATGCCATTACAGGAAAACCGAACCAACCACCGCCATAACAACGCCGATAATCGCCAGCGGGATAAAAGCAAGATAAATGATGCACAGTATGCCATAAAATTTCCACAGCGATTTATTGTTCTTTAGCGCCAGTTCCAGGTCCTGCTCTGCATTACTCAGCATATAGTTGCGAATTTTATCCCCAAACGAATAGGTAAAACGGGAAGGAAAAAACAGCAGGGCGCCCATTACCGCATAAAGCAGGGCGATAAGCCCTGCCGGAGCGCCGCCAAACTCATCGGCCAGGCCCGAAACCGCCAACATAACAATTGCGCCAATAATTCCCCCGGCAACCATAAGGCCGCATCCAATATAGCCCAGTATCCCGATAAAACGCAGCCAGGGAGCAGCCTCTTTTAGATAACGCAGCATGGAATCGGTCAAGACCCCCTGGGCAGCCGCTTTTTCGGGAACACTGTCGTTTTGCGGGCTTTGCCAGGGATTCTCAGTGTCGGACATGAGCGCCCTCCTTAAACTAAAATGTCGCGCCGGAAGGCCAAAGCCCTTCGGTATAATATAGTTTATATTACAGGCGGCAGCGGCATTTATGCAAGGCAAGCGCAGGCAGCCATAAAAGGCGGGGTATGTTGATTGACGGAATCCCTTTGTTTCAGCACAATAGAGCCATGCAGGATAAAAGAAAAAATCCACGATACCGGACTATGGCCAGGGCTCGAATCAATGGAATTCTGGAAGGCGATAATTTATTAAAGGATATTAGCATCACGGGGTGCTGCGTGGAATGTACCGTTTATGCGGATATACAATCCGGCAGCCAGTATCAGCTTGAAATTGATCCAGAGAGCGCGTCGAGAATTGGCAATTTCACCCTTTCTGTTGAATGTAAATGGATACGTTCCGGCGGCTATTCTACAGAAGTAGGTTTCAGCATAATCGCTTCGCCAAAAGGTAAACAGTTTCAGCGTTATGTCGATTATCTTGCATATCGCCCATCCAAAACATGAAGCAGGCGTTCCTTTCGGGCTTTGTGTATCAAACAATACCAGGTTTTGAGGATCATCTTGAAAGCGAACTAAAATCAACCGGCGGCTGGAACCCGTGCAGCAGCGGCGCGCCTGGGCCGCAAGGCCGGCGGCTTTTCTTTACGCCCCAAAAAGCGCCTAACGTTTTCTGGCAGCAAAACTGCTGGCTGGAACCATTCCGGCTGGAATTCGATTCCATAGCCGGCGCCGCCGCCGCCCTGCGCAGCATTCAACGCAATTGGGCGGCCTGCCTTTGTACCCAGTTCCGCCGGGGCAGCCTTATCGCCTCAAAACTACCCGCCCTAAGCGCCAAGGGCCGCCCCTTTCCCTGGCTGGTTCCCGGCGCGCCTGTGGGCGCATGGACCCTGCTTGACGCCCACACCATGATCGCCAGCGCCCGCTGTTCCAGCCCCTTTCCCAGCGGCATTATCGAATTTGCGGAAGACAAAACGGGCCCGCCCAGCCGGGCCTATTTAAAACTTTGGGAGGCCCTGGTCCGTCTTCGCCGCTGGCCCGGCCCTGGTGACCGGTGCCTTGACGCGGGGGCAAGCCCTGGCGGATGGACCTGGGCCCTTGCCCGCCTGGGTGCGGCAGTAAGCGCCGTGGACCGCGCCCCGCTAAAAGAAAGCATTGCCGCCATGAGCGGCGTTGAATATATCCGCCACGATGCTTTTACCCTTAAACCAAAAGACATAGGCCCTATTGACTGGCTTTTCTGCGATGTTATCTGTTATCCGCCCCGGCTGTATGAATGGATAGAACAGTGGCTTGAGTCGGGCCTTTGTAAAAATTTTGTCTGCACCATAAAAATGCAGGGCAGCGTAACAAGCGGCGTAGATTTCCAAACGCCCAGGCGTTTCGCGGCAATACCCGGTTCTACGGTGGTACACCTGTACCACAACAAGCACGAGCTAACCTGGCTAAAAACCGTTTAGGCAATGTAAAACCAGTTTAAAAAACAGAGAGGGGGGGGCCACTTTCCAGACCGCTTGACGCATACAGCGGCCAGAGTTCTGGCCCCCCCTTCGCCCGCACTTCGTTGCGGGCTACCCCCCCGGTAAGTAAATAGTGGTTAGGAGTTAGTAAAGAGTGGACGCGACCTTTTCCTGCATAAGCCGACAGACAAGCGGCCTACCAAAAATGATACTACAAACGGCGCCAGGTGCCCCTGCGTCACCGATTTATCAAAAGAGTCCGCAGATTTAAAACCTTCGGTTTGCGGCGCACAAGGAGGTCCAATTTCCTATTCCTTCGTGCGCCCGCCCTTACTGACCGTCTTTTTTCTGCGCAGCGGCGTTTATTTCACGCAGTAATTCCGTTATTTTTTCATCTTTCCTAAACCGGTCAACTTTACGGGCTATTTGTGTTACAAATTCGTCTGTTTTATAATTCGCGTACCAGGCCAATTTGTCAAGATCAATGCGGCCGTCGTTAGGGTCGCCAAAGCTGAAATTGCTTTGTTCAATAAGCATGTAACCAGAAGCCGGGTCTTCTAACAGCCAATCCAGCCGTTCAAATGCGGAAATAACCGGCTTGTATTTCCGCTCCCGCAGCATACGGGCTATTTCTTCAACCTTAAACTGTTCGGGATTGACCCATAAAGTAAAATCGATGCAATTAGGATTGCCTCTCCATAAACTAAGGCATAGAGACCCCTTGCCATAATCTTTTAAATACCATCTATAATC
>JAITHQ010000209.1 GCA_031279925.1 Treponema sp.
CTGTTTATGCCGTCCAGGTAATCATCTGGATCAAAAGACTCCATCAACTCCATTTTGTAGTTAACCAAAAACGCCTGTATGGACTTGCCGTTGTCATCCTTGTAGTTAACCATGTCATACAATTCAAAATCTTCGGGGAACGAGTCTTTAAGGGTTTTTGAAAGCATTCCGCCTATGTCCGCCGCGCCGGTTTTTACCGGGGGGCTTATTTTAAGATTGTCAGTTTTAAGTTCCACAGATGTGGGTATTTTACACGCATGGAACGCCAATACAGCCAGCATAGCGGCCATCAATACAATGAGATTCTTTTTCATTTTAGTGTACCTCTCTTCTATAAATATATCATACTTGTTTGACAAAAAACAAGAAGAAGCCGAATTTGAGGTAAACGTAATTACGTTTGCCCCTTTTGTAACAGGGAATTTGTCCGAAAACCAAGGTTTTGGGGCAATTCCGGGGAGCGTTGACTAACTTTACGCCAATAAGCGCTTCCCCCGAACCCATGATTCAATGCAATTTTTCAGTTAAAACCTCCCTGGATAACAGAAATGTGCCGGTGAATAGGCAAAATGCCGCTAACCGGCGGGCCAAAACAGCCCCTGGCGTATGCTTTTCCTGCCAAAAGGCCCTTTTGGCAGGGAACAACAGGCCCTTTTGGCAGGGAACAACAGGCAGAGAATCGAAAAATGGTCCATAAAATTGAAAGAATATATACCAGGTAATATTTGTTATTTGTCCCCATGGGGGGGGGGGGGGGGCAACAATCAACAACCCCGCCCTAAAGGGCGGGACCCTTCGCATAACAATCACAAAATAAATATTTTTGCCCTCATTGTGAGAAAAACAGGAAAAATAAATAGCTTCTCCCAACAAGGCAGTGGTTACCGTTTTCATATATAAGCCAATATACCAATAATTACAATAGATTTCAAGTATTATGGCGAATTTTATGTTCTTTTTGTGGAATTGACATCAAATTCTTCCCATTTTACCCTGCCCAAGCGCACCGCGTCCCGCAATTTCCGTTCCTGTTCATTCAAGGCGCGGGCCGCGCCGCTTTTTACCTCCAAAAAGATTACTTCGCTGATATTTTTTTCGTTCATTCCCTTAAAAACAATAAAATCAACCGGTTTACCCACAAAACGGCAGTCGCCCGGATCAAAAGGAAAGCCAGGCAGCAGGGGGGCCATCTGTTCCGATACCAGCCCGCCCAGCACCGCCCGCGACTGCCTAAGCCGCGTCTTTACGATTTCTTCTACCTTGCCGCCTTCCCATTCAAGCCGCTCCTGCCTGCGGCCCTGGTTCAACCCAATTGCCCTTCCTGCCAGCAGAAAAATCAGGCATAGGCCCGCAATAACTATAAGCAGCACTAGTGGCACAATTGCCTGTACATTGCCGGTAACCATTTTACTCCCGCCGCCATTTTCCGGGATTGGCCGGATATGTTCAAGCGGCGGCTGTTTGCGGAACCTTACGGTTATGATGTTGCGCCAGGTGCCAAATTTCGGTCGCCGGGGAAACCTTTATACAAGATTTTTGATGATTTTTTGAGCAAGTTGTTTTTTTATTTCCCGGTGTCTGGGGACAGCCTCATATTTTCCGGTGTGGGGATTTTTATACCAGTCATGATCCGAGCCATGACGAACAAAAACTGCCCCGTTTTCCAGAATAATGTGTATTAAATCCCGTTGCTTCATACCGCAACCATAAGTTTGCCGGTATGTTCTTTAGCTGCCTTGAATTCGGGGAAAGCGGCCGTATCGGTATACAAAGACACGAGCATTTTTTCCAGTTCGTTTATGGTTTCCCCTTGCGTCCAATAGTCCGGGAGTTGATTGATAAATCCGATAAACCCGCCTTCTTCCGCTTCCCAAAAGGTATATGAGAGCTCCATTGGCCTTCCTCCAATACCGTAACTTTAACACGCCAAAGAGTAATTAACAACAGGTAACGCAAAGGGGAGCCATTCCTGGCATCCTTGGCAAGTTTTAAGTTTGAACATAAATTATGGAATACACTGACTTTCGTTATCATCATAGGCTCCTTCTTCCTCCCCGTCCGCTTCCTTTGGCACGAATCAAACAGCGCCAAGCGCCCCATGCTTTTGACGCGGGTTTAATAATAACTAATCCGGTAATTCCCCTGAAACTCAAAGCCTAAATGACAGTACACCCGGCGGGCGGCGCTGTTTGATTTTTTAACAAACAGGCTTATTCCCCTGTCCTGGGCAACAAGAAACCGGACAAACTCGGCGGCCATTCTGCGGGCTACGCCCATGCCCCGGAAGCGAGGATGTACATAAACGCCGCCTACCTGGAACCGGGTAAAAGAAGCGGCGCTGGTATTGATTTTCCCTACCAGCATACCGCCAACTTCCGCCACAAAAACATGCTCTTGCGTAAGGATACGTTCCATGTTCATCCGGCTGGCGGCGGGGTTGAATGTCGAGCCCAAAGGCAAAACTTCTTCCTGCTCATAGGCGGCCTGTAGGGCGGCAAGGGAGTCCATCTCGGCAAAATCCGGCTTGCGGATTACAAGGCCAGGCGGCCCGGAGGCAAGGCAGCTTTCTACGGGCGGTTTATCGATGCACATAATGTCGTAGTCAATAGTTTCCCTGGCTTTTAGGCCGCTTTTTTCCAGAGCCTGCTCCAGAATAACCGCATCGGATTGCAGTCCCTGCAAAGAATGAACTGGAACAACGCCAAAAAGCCCCCGAAGAAAATGAGGCGGGGGAATTGCTGTCTGCCCGGAAAGTACCAGCAGCAGATTCCGTTTTGAAGAAATAATAATCGCGGAGACTTCTCCCCCTGTATTGCGCAGTATCCACAGATGGTCCTTTGCGGGGTCGCAGTTTAGATACCGGCTGCAGGCGTTCATGCAGCAGCGTTCCCGGCTGCGGAGCAGCGATTCAAAAGCCGCAATGTCGCGTTTTGCCAGTTTTTGCCAGCGATGTTTTTCAGTCATAGGGCAGCCTTCCCCCGGCGGGTATTCTTCCGATAATTGCGGAAAAACCGGCGGCAAATGATTCTGGCGCATAACTGTACACCGCTACCGCGGCGTTTACCCAGGGGGCGCTTTCAATGTATACCGGGCTTAATACGGAAAGCACTATCACCTTTTTTTTCAAAACTTTCAGATTCTGCAGCACGCGCAAACCTGCCGCATCGGAAAGGCAAAAGACGATTGTGTCTGCATTACGCGCATAAGAAACCAGTTCGGCAGTGCCCTGGGGCTCGGAATACCAATAGGAAATTGCAGCGGGAAAGGCGGCCTTGCCTATCTTGAAAAAATCAATGTACTGGCCTGCCAGCAGCACCTTTCCGGCGTTTTCCGGGTTTAGCGGCAGGGCCAGGTCCGCAGCCTGCTCCCCGGCTGTCTGCGAAGGTTTTACAATGGTAACGCTCCGCGCCGCAAGGTTTAAAAAGAAAGCTTTGCCTTCGGGATTGGGCAGATCGCTTGCTACCTTTTGCAGATCGGGAATATATGGAACCTGCTGATTACCGCGAAGGTACTGTAGTTTGGTTATCAATATCCGGCGGGCGGCGTCCCGTACCCTCCGCCGGAATTCGGCGTCTTCCTTCATGGAGCCAAGCAAAAAACTCCATATTGGATCGTACAGGCTTGGCGTTTTTGAAAGCATTACAATATCATTCCCCGCAAGCAGGGCTTGTTTGGCTGTGCGGGAAAGGCTGCCGGCCCAGATGGTAGCGCCGTTCATCATTAGGTCATCGGTGATCACGATTCCCCGGTAGCCGATTTTGTCCCGCAGCACATCCTTTAAAAACCAGGGTGAAAGCGAGGCCGGGCCGGATGCGGCGCTTATTTGCGGGAATGCCAGATGTCCGCTCATCACCGCAGGCAGCCCTTCGGCGGCAAGCATCCGGTATGGCGCAAGTTCCCTTTCCCAAAGGGTCTGGAAGGGAACTTCTATTTGCGGCAGCACCCCATGGGAATCCAGGTCTGTATCGCCGTGGCCGGGGTAATGCTTTGCCGTAGGAATAATTCCGGCGGCCTGTTGGCCTTTCATAAACGCTGAACCCAAAATTCCCGCCTGTACCGGATCGCTTCCAAAAGCCCGCGGTCCAATAAGCACCGAATCGCGGTTGGTAAAAAGGTCTACTGTGGGGGCAAAATTCATATTGATCCCCAGTACGGCAAGCTCCTTGCCAATGTAATAACCGGCAAGGTAAGCGTCTTTTGGGTAACCGGAAGCGCCGATTGCCATATTACCCGGCGTTTCGCTGGTGCTGCCCTTTACATGGCGAATCCAGCCCCCTTCCTGATCGGTGGCCACCAGCAGCGGAATGCCAAAAGGGCCGGCAAGACTTGCCTGTTGCAGCACGCCCACTGTTTTTGCAAGCCGCATAGTGTCGCCGGTATTCCAGCCGAAAATTTTTACCCCGCCAATGTTCCGGTCACGAATCCAGTCCATAATAAGCGGCGACGGTTCCGCGCCTACCCAGCCGAGCATAAAGGTTTGCGCCAGCGCCTGTTCATCGCTCATGGCGGCTTCAATGGCCGC
>JAITHQ010000213.1 GCA_031279925.1 Treponema sp.
GGCCCCCGCCCCCCACCGTCGGCCCCCCGCCGCCCCCCGGCGGGCCCTCGCGCCGCCCCCCCCCCCCCCCGCCTCACGACCATTCTTTTTCAGTTAAGTCTCCGGTAACAATATCCGCCCGGGTAATCTTTGCCTTATCTATTCCATCAAGTTTTTTGTACCCTGTTTGAATCGCGTAACAATTGTAGGCGGACAATCCGACTAGAGAAACTACCGTCAAGAGGAGCGGCGGAATAACGATTGAAATTTTTTTCAAAACCAGTGCCGCCGCAAGCAGTAACAGTACGATAAAAATAGCAAGACAGTTTTTTAACCTCGTGCCGGAAGCGTCGCTTACCTCGTTATCAAAAATCAGGTTAACTGAAATAAAACCATAATTACCGGAAAACATAAAAAAATCCAGCAGGGATATCAGAACAATAAAAAGAAACGCCACAGCAAACATTTTTTTTGCGGTTATGGAAGAAGCAAAATAAAAAAACGCCGGCCACAGCGCCAGGAGGCCAAACGCCTGGAATAACGCCGTAAAAAGAAACGGAAACGGTGAGGTATACCGGTCGATATAGGAAAATTCTTCCGGCGAAGAACCAATGAGCGCCGAAGGTATCAGCGCCCCGGCCAGCAGAAACAGCGCCCCGGCTGACAAGATAAAAATCATCCCGGATTGTTTTTCGCTGATTTTTTGGGAAAACAAGAAAGCCGCGGTTTTCTTCAGCGGCATTGCCAGCCACGGGAAAAGCGCGATACCGGTAAAAAACACGGAAAGCAAAAGGCGCAGCCGTTCATTGGCTATATTATTGTATTGTATAAAACATACCAGCAAAATCGACGCCAGGGAGACAAGACCAAGCAGGAAAAAACGCCGCCTGCGCCAGGTTGACGCAAAATATATATTTTTTATCAGGGAAAAAACATTATTCAGCGTCCAGTACAGAACAAGTCCTGAAGGCGCGTTGTAGAGCAGAGCTAGGAATAGAAGCGCCATACTCATAAGCTGTAATTTTTCTTTCAGGAAAGAATTGCGCGTATATACATACGCCGCTGAGCAGTTTATCAGTGTCATGGCAAGCGGCAGAACATTTAATCCTCCCAAAAGGTTGTCCGGCCGGCCAAGATCGGCAATGAAAAGAAATGGCGCGCCTTTTATCAGTTCCAGGCCGGAAATATAGTGATAGGCCGCGATAAAAAACGGAATTTGTATCAACAGGCCCAGCGAGCTTCGTACGGCATAAATTGGATGATAATGATTTTGCCGGTAATATGCCGCCAACATCATATATTGTTCATCACCTGAAAATACAGCCTTTATCCTGCCGGTTTTTGCTTTCAGTTTCTTTTCAATTTCCCGCTGCCCGTGCTGTATTTTTTCCGCCGCGGTATACAGCGGGAGGCACAAAAGACTTACGAAAAAACTTATTGCCATGATACTTATACCCGGTTCCTTGAAAATTTTCATTGAAAAGGTGCATACAAAATCAATGATAAAGGTGATGGGGTAAATAATCATGTTATATAACGCTTCAAGCATCATCTTTCTCCAGTGCTTCCATGATCTTTGCCGCCGTTTTTTCAAACGTATAGCTGGTTCTTTGTGTTTCTGTCAGGCTGATCCGTTCAGGCACCATATTGTTCAACAGCAGCGTCAATTTTTTCTTGAGATCGGCGGCGTCGCCTGAGCGGAAAAACGTTACCGGAAATCCCGCATAAATTTCCCTGAATACGGGGATATCGGAAACGAGTGCCTTTGTACCAAGCGTCATGGCTTCCAGCGGCGGCAGTCCAAATCCTTCATACAATGACGGCTGTACCAGCAGAGAAGCGGCGGCAATATATTCTGCAAGTTGTTTGTCAGAGACAAATCCGGTAAAGGAAACGGCGTCTATCCCCAGGTTTTCAATCTTTTGCAGGATATCGTTATCGGAAGTACGAAAATTATCTTTACTTCCAATGATAACAAGATGATGGGACAGTCCTTCCAATCTGGCATGCGTGAATGCCTCCAGTAGACAGGCCAGTCCTTTGTGTTTTTTGATATTGCCGATAAAAACAATATTGTTTTTTCTTTCGGAATAGAAAATTTTTGAGTTCAAAATCCACGGCTGAACCGCACTGTAGGTAAAGACAACCGGAACTTCAAAGTTGGGATAATAGAACCGCATCCAATATTCAATCCGTGATTTTGAGAATTCAGACACGGTAAATATTATCCGGGAATGCCTGAAAGCACGGCGGTAAAACCATCGCCGTGCCGCAAGCCCCGCCGGAGAAACCAGTTCCGGTATATCCAGAAAAACAAGATCATGTATGGTGGTATATACCGGCGTGGTAATGCCGCCGGGAATATTGAAGTACGGGGAATAATAGCAGTCCGCCGCGTTTATTTTGGTTTTTAATTCACGCGGAAAGGACAATAATTCATGGAGGGAGAAAGGTTTTTTGTCATAGGAAAGAATACTTGTATTATCGCAGCGGGAATAGGCGGACAGATCGTTCCTGTTTCCAATAAGCAAAAATTCGTTGCTTGAAGCAAGCAGGAAGGGGAGACATCCCTGGAGGTAAACGCCGACACCGCTGGCATGTATCATACGGCAGTCAATTGCTATTTTCATTGTTTACCGTTTCTTTGCGCCAATTTGCAATATTAAAAATATCATTTTGAACCGAAAGCCATTCTTCGCGGTTAATTTTGAAACTGTATTTGAAATGTGATGTAGGATGTAAATTGCTGGAACTTGTAATGAAAACTTTGCCTGATTTATCAGTTTCCAGGGATTTATGCGTAAACGGATTTACAGGATGTTCAACAACAGAGTCCAGCGCCAAAAAAGGAACATCTGCATCAGTCATAAAAGCGTGATCAGTTTTTATGTTGCCTGAAATGTTGAAATCTTTCATCATTAAAAGCGCGTTATAGGTTTCCAGACTGTCCCCATTGGGCAGTTCTATGTTATAGGGAAAATTTTCATCGGCATTCCATCCGTGATCGGAAACGATGATGATTCGCGTATTGTCATATACGCCGTTTTGCCGTAAATAATTAAACCATTTTCCCAACAGTATGAAAGCGGCCATATTGGCATGATAATGTGCGCTGTTTGAGTACGGGCTGTCTTCTGCATTTGATGGTGATAAAACGGGAGTATAATCAGGTGTTTGAAGAAACGCGGGTTCATGGGTAAGTTGATTGGTAAACATGATAAAAGCGCCGGTTTTTTCTGTGAAAGAAGTAATCTCGGACAGAAAATCAAGAACAGAATATTCGTTAATGGTAGATATGGTAAGCTTTTGATCACCGTTAACATCATCCATAAAAGCCGCAGAGGACAGCCATTTACCCCGGTCAAAAATAAAGGTTCTGGCAAGAACCGGAGAAGCTTTGAAAACCGAAAAACGGATAAGATTATTTTTCAGGAGTTCCGATACTGAAACAACACCTGCCTCGGGATGCTTGCCAAGCCAATAGGAGGTATACTTGCCTGAAAGATTATCCGAATATATCATCCCCCCCCCCCCCCATTATTTATGGATTTGAAGATTGTAAGATCGGGCTTCCAGCTAAAATTTGCCCAGGGTGGATCGGTTACCGTAACTATAAAATTGTTTTTGCTGAAAATCCCGGGCAGGACAAGAAGCGATTCGTTATATTTATCAAGCAAAGTTTCACTATTTCGTTTTTGAATTTCAAACGGCGTATACTCATAGCCTCCAAAAAGAGGCGGCGCGCCAAATATCGTAAATTTACCGAAGGAGACATTGTTGGGATACCAAACGAAACCATCGAAAGAATTCGAAAGCTCCGGTTTTTCGGTAAAAATTTGCGGGATATAGGCGCTTATTGCCCTGTCAAGCATGATGATCATAATGTTTTTTTCTTTTTGAGAAAAATTAAAAACAGGCTTAAATAATTCTGAATTAGCGGACGGGGAAGTATAGGCGTTGTTTTGTTTTAATGTGTTGAATTCAATTTCTGTTTTCATAAAATTAAAAATCGTCATGCCAAGAAAGGCGGTAAAAACGATGATCTGGAAAGAAAGTATGGCTTTTTTGAAACGGGAAACAAACAGACGTGAAAACAGAATTACGGCGGCAATCAGGCAGACAGCATTGATGATTGAGAAAAGATAATTGGTAAAAAAAGTTCCCGGATTTGACAGGACTAAAGTTGTGGAAATAAAACCATAGTCGCCGGGAAATAAAAAAGTGTTGACCGAAAATAAAACAAACAAAAGACCGGCCGCATGAGAAAACATCGTTTTTACTTTTGGAGAAAACAGCGCGTATAGGCAGAAAGGCCAGAATACGAATAAGCCCAGAGCTTGATTCAACGTGGCAAGAATAAAAGGGAAAGGAGAGGTATAGGGTTCTATGTATGAAAACTCCTGGGTTGAGGAAGCTATAAGGAGGGACGGCGTAACCGCGCCTATAAGCAAAAAAAGATTCAAGGCCGAAAAAACAAAAATTTCCCGCCGGTATAAGGCATTTCTGCCGGATTCCCCGGAGATTTTTGCCGTTATTTTGAAAAACAGGGTTTTAAAGATGGGAAGGAAAAAGATGAGTGAAAATACGGCAGCGGCAAAAATACGCTTTACTATGTATCCCCCATGAAAAAACAACAAGAAAACATCAATAATGACAACAAATAAACACGACGCACGGTACAAAAAATATTTTGGTTTTTTCAGTTTTACGACAATGTTTTTGGCAAGTGAAAACCCATTGCTTATTGTCCAATATAGCACAAGGCCCGAAGGAGAATTGTACAGTAAAATGAGAAAGACCACCGCCATGCCATAAAGCTGCAATTTGTCTTTGAGATTAAATCCTTTTGTATAGATCACACCGGATGCAATATTCAAACAGGTCATAACAACAGGCAGAATATTGATGGAATATCCTTTGATGGATAATAGCCCGTCAGGATTTCCAAGATCACGAATAAAAAAGAACGGAGTGCTTTTTAGAATTTCCAGATGTGTAAGAAAAGAGTATGCGGCAATAAAAAAAGGAACCTGAACAAGGATTCCAAATGTTGACCGCATAGCATAAACCGGATGATAATGATTTTGCCGGTAGTATGCCGCCAGAATCATATATTGCTCATCACCCCTGAAAACAGCTTTTATTTTTTGCATACCGGGTTTCAGCTTTTTCTGTATTTCCCGCTCCTTTTTCTGCCATTTTTCGGCGGCAAAATACAGCGGCAGGGTAAAAGCACTGATTGCAACGCTTACGCCGAGTATGGCTAGGCCGTGGTTTCCAAACAATCTATAGGTAAAAACATAGATTAACTCTATAATCTGGATAACGGGAAAAATAACAAGATTGTAAAGAAAATCCGTGATCATTTCCCAGCCCTTGTCATAAAATCAACAATACGTTTCCCCGCTTCTCCCTGGTGCTGCCACGCTTCTTCTTTCGCTTTTTTTCGAGCGGCTTTAAGCTCTTCGCTGCCGGACAGGTTTTGTATAACTTCCCCGATAGAGGCAAAATGTTCTTCTGCCAATTCCACTCCGATTTTTTTCAGGGTTTTGAACTGCCATAAATTATCAGCGGCGTCTTCTCCCAGATCGTCTGCGTCATAGGGACGCAGATCAAATCCCTGCTTGACATACATAACCGGCCTGTCAAACAAAAAAACATAGTCAAAAATGATCCCGGAAAAATCGGAAATCATAATATCGGCACGTGCGAGGGAACGAATATTTTCCCGATCATAGTCCCATTCCAGATTTTGGACATTCCGGTATTTTGCGGTAAGGGCTTCAAGCATGGGGGCTTCCGATTTTTTCGACTGTGGGTGGGGACGCACAATAATATGCCGGCCGGTTTGTACCAGCGGATCGAGCAGACGTTCACCGAAACGCGACAAGAGCGCTGACGGGCCCCACGACGGCGAAACAAGCACTGTAAAGGGATGGGGTTCTTCCGGCGGAATGGATTTGATTTTTGCGCTGTATTCATCAAGGTAGGTGCAGCCTACGCTTACCAGTTGTTTTTCAGGCAGTTCCCGCAAATGTTCCAGTTCCCTGATGTCGTTTGCCTGATAATCCCCGGTAAGCAGTACCGAATCAAAATAATCAAGTCCGAAAAGCCGGTACATGGTGGCGTCGCTTGGCATGTGAAGAACATGGGCATAATGTCCAACGCCCTTTGAACGCTTCAACTGGTAAACGTCTAGGCCGGGCGTCGTCATCAGTACAACGCCGGCGTTCAACATGTTAAGGCGCGCAAAGGCTTTGTTTCCTTCGCCGATAAATTCGGTTCTGATATGCCGGTACGATTCGGCGAAAAGCGGATCATCTTCGGCGGAAGTTAAATACAGCGCGTCTATATCGCGCGCTTCAAATTCATCCAGTACCGGCTTGAAGACATTACAGTACTGTTTGCCTTCATTGTAAATGACATAGGGATTAGCCGCCGTATTGGAAACGGCTGCGGCTTTTCCGCCGGATAAAACAAGTTTCAGCTTGATCAGTACCGCGCGGCCGACAAAGTACAGCGTCGCCGCCGCCCCGATAAGAATGGAGAAAAGAGCACTTCCCGTCCCCGGATCAATGTACAAGGGAAAATACATATTCATTTTTCAACTGCCTCCCAGTTTGCTGAATCAAAAATATTGTCATGGACACGCATCCATTGATTTTTCTTTATGGAAAAAACATACTTTCCGTGGCCGTCCGCCATGGGAATATGTCCGGTAGTGATCAGCACTTCATCTTTTTTAACCGTATCAGAGAGAGGGGTTCCGGTAAAGGGATTGACGGGATGATCCAGCAATCCCCGGACAGCCAATGCCGGAACATCGGCGTTGGTCATAAAAGCGGCGTCAACGGCAAGCGGTCCGTGATCGCCGAAGTCCTTGACAAGCAATACCGGATTGTAACGTTCCCGGCTTTCTCCTGTAATTCGCAACGGTTCCCCTGAAATCATTCCGCCGACACCGCCGCCGTGATCCGCCGTGATGATAATTCTGGTATTGTCATAGACTCCGTTTTCTTTCAGGACGTCAAACCACTGCCCTAGTTTCAGGTAGAGGGCGCTGTTGGCGTGATATGCGGAATTTTCGGCGTAAGGGCTGTTGCCAATTTTTGAAGGCTCGGATCCGGGCGTATAAGCGGGAGGCTGAAGAAAAACAAATTCGTGGGTCGCTTCATTGGTCAATAGCAGCGCCGAGGGTTTTTCCGAGTTGAAACTGGTAAGTTCAGGCAGAAGATCCAAAACAGCGTAGGATTTAATAAATTCAACGATGGATGATCCCATGTTGTCGGTTCCCCAGTAAAATCCTGAGTCGTAAACAATTAAACGCAGAACGGGAATCGTTATTTTCAAAAATGAAAACCAAATCACATTACGCATAATTTTCTGTCCGGTAAAACCAAACCCATCCAGTCCGTTTCGTTCATACCACAGGCCGGTATAGCGCCTGATGGTGTTGAAAGCCCTGGTGTTGTCAAGATTTTTATAAATTGAAAGATCGGGAATCCATGCGTAATTTGCCCACGAAGGGTCCGTTACGGTAACGTTAAACCCGGCCTGCGAAAATAACAGAGGCAGCGTCAACAGGGCCTCGTTGTGTTTTTCCGCAAGAGGCGTTTCATTTCTGCGGTTCATTTCAAAAGGAGTGTAATCATAGCCTCCCCAAACGGGCGGAACCCCCATCAAAGTATGGGCCGCGAAAGAAACGGTATTTGGGTACAGTGTAAAACCGTCAAACTGGCCGTAAAGTTCAGGATGATCCTCAAAAATAAGCGGGACAAAACCATTTAACGCACCGTCAGCCATCATAACGATCACGTTTTTTTCAGTTTTCGACAAAGAAAAAACCGGTTCCAGAGAAGCAGTTTCCTGTGCGTCTCCCCTCCGTGTTAAAAGCTCCCGGTATGCGGCGCGTATGCCAACAGCATGGTACGCCCCCGCGGCGCAAAGAGAAGCGGCCACTATAGCCAGCAGCGGGCAAAGGTACCGTGTTTTTGAAATTTTGACAAGAAAGGTAATCAAGACGGCCGTCAGTACC
>JAITHQ010000235.1 GCA_031279925.1 Treponema sp.
ATCCTCGCGTTTTCGGTGGTAAACCTCCAGTCGATTTTCTTTGCGGCTTTATTTCGCAGAACGTTCCACGCTTTCACCTCTTCCTTCATCTGTTCCATTGCCGGCACTCGTTTAGACAGTCCGTGTTTCACCAGCACATGTATCTCTATCCCGGCCATGTTCAGCCAACTGCCGTGTTTCGGCGTGTAATGGATTTCCAGTTTGTCCCTGATACGTTTCGCTTCGGACGGCGGAAACGTTGCATATAGCGATCCGGCGGTATGCGTATTCAGATGGTCCATCACCAGAACGACTTTTTCGCCATCAGGAAAATCAACGTCAACCAGACGCCGTATTGCACGCGCCCAGTCTTCTCGTCTCCGGTGTTCTCTTACCGATACCCGCCGCCATCCTTCAAGCGGCGCGGCAATCATGAACAACTCACCAGTCCCGTTACGCACCTATTCAGTATCGTATTGGGCTGTCTTGCCTTTGCCGCACGGTAAGGGCGTCCGTACTTCGCCTATCAGTTGTTTGGGACATTCGTCTATGCAAACCAGGGGACGTTTTTTGTCCCGTTTACGGGTGTATACGGCTCAAATATCCTCCATCGCCGCTGCAAACCCGGCGTTCCCTTCCGGCAGGATACACCATTGCTGTCTCCTGCACGTTTTCATTTCGTTTTTTTAATGTCCGTCTGATGATCTGGTAACTAACCGTCTTGGTTTCCGTATGCGCCAGGGTTGTCCACTGTTCCGCCAAAAGCCGCAGTGTCCGGCGCGTGCTTCCTTCCGGTTTAGGGCCGCACACCAGGGCGATAAGGCGCACTTCGTCCGCTCCTGGTATCGACCGGGGGCGGCGCCCTTTCCCTTTTCCGTTCAGGGTTATTTCAAACCCTTCTTCAACAAACCGTTCTCGCAGCTATTGCAGAGCGCGCACCGACATTCCGGTTCGTTCCGCTATCATACTATCAATTAGACCGTCGTCAGCTAACAACAGGGCCTGCGCCCGTTTCCGTTTTTGCGGGTCGTGTTTTCCCTTACGAAGTATGTCGCCTAACAGTTTCCGTTCTTCTTTGATTAAAGTAACTCTGTATTTTTTTGCCGGCATAAAATCCCTCCCCTGGTTTCCTATATCGTATTGTTCCGCTTTTTACACACTATGTCAATAGTGATGATGTACTAGGCCAGTCGCTACGCTCCTTCCCACGCCTCATTGCGGCACCTTTTGCCGGCCCTGGTCTATTGACAAGATAAAAAATACTTATAGAATAATTTGAAAGAGGAATATATGGAATATTTAGGACTTTTAATACCAATCATGGCATTAGGTATACCCTTTTTTGCAATTTATCTTTCACATAAACAAAAGACTCAAAAAAATAAAATAAGGGAAATGGAATTACAAAAAGAAATACTGGAATTAGAAATACACAAACAAAATAGTAGGATAGAATTATTAGAAGAAGAAAATAAAAGATTAGACAAGGATTTAATGCTTTTGGGTAAACAATAAAAATAATGGAAAATTACGCCAGCGGCTTCGCCGCGTCCACTGCATCGTGCCCCTAGTGTCCATTGCGCATACTGGGTATTGCCTGATCGAGGATGGTGCGAAGCAGGCCGGCGTTGCGGTACAGGCCGGGCTCTCCGGTATTGTATTGGCAGATGGACCGAATTTGGGACATAAGGGAAGGAAGGTCCATGCAGGGGGAACCATGTTGGTCAACGCGAAGGATGCCGCAGTGTTCAGTTTCACGGGGCGTCTCATCCGCCCCCCACAGACGCTCATCCAGGCGTTCACCGGGACGGAGGCCGGTGTATACGATTTTGATGTCAGCATCCGGCTCAAAGCCGTAAAAGCGGATCAGTTGCTCGGCCAGGTCGCGGATACGTAAGGGTTCACCCATGTCCAGAAGGTAGCGGACGCCGTTTTCGCCAACGCCGCCGGCCTTGAGTACCAGGGAACAGGCTTCGGGAATAGTCATAAACCAGCGCCGCATTTCCGGATGGGTAACGGTCACCGGTCCGCCTTTTTCAATCTGTTTGCGGAAAAGCGGCACGATGGATCCCCTGGAACCAAGTACATTGCCAAAGCGCACCACCATGAACTGCGGCGAGTCCTCTCCCTGCCGGGCGGCAACGCCGGCCCGCTCCGCCGCCTGGATTACCAGTTGTTCGCAGAGATACTTTGAAGCGCCGTAAACCGAAACTGGTTCCACGGCCTTGTCTGTGGTGATATGCACAAACCGCTGAACGCCACGGTCCATTACGGCGCGGATAAGGTTATCCGTACCGATGACGTTATTCTCGACGGCGGCCACAGGATTTTCTTCCATAAGGGGAACGTGCTTATAGGCAGCGGTATGAAACACTACATCGGCCCGAAGCTGCCCCATGATGTAGTTCATGTACTTTGCATCCTTAAGATCGCCGATCACCGGCACAAGGCTGGCCTTTTCGCCCACACCCTCCTCCTGCAACAAGCGCAGTTCCCGGTCAATCTGGTAAATTGAATTCTCGCCGTGGCCAAAGAGGTATAAACGCGAAGCCCCGGCGGACAAGAGCTGCCGGCAGAGTTCGCTCCCAATGGAACCGCCCGCGCCGGTTATTAGCACCCGCTTGTCCCGCAGGTAGGAAAGGCTTCGCATAAGCTGGATGTCCACCGGCGTCCTGCCAAGCAGGTCTTGCGGATCAAAGGAACGGGTTTGAATCAGATGGGCGTCGCCCTCCAGTATCTGGGCGATTCCCGGCAATATGCTGATCTGCCCGAAACCGGCCTGCTTAAGAACGCCGTATAGTTCCCTTAGATACTCCCGGCTGGCCCCCGGTATGGCGATGATAGCCTCGTCCGCAGCCTTCATGCGAAGGAGGCGGGCCACATCCCGTATAGGCCCCAGCACGGGGACGCCATCGATCTGGCGGCCAATCTTTTCGGGGTCATCATCAAGAAAGGCCACTACCTCGCCGAATACGGCCTTTGCCCTAATTTCGCCAGCCAGCGTCCGCCCGGCAAAACCCGCCCCAATAATATACAGTCGCCGCGACTTCGGCTTAGCCATGTGGTTCCCTCCCCTTTATGGAAACACTGATTTATTATGGACCGGGCATTGTTCTCCACAGCCCGTACCTATAAGCAGGCGCGATTTCACCCGAATCCTATCGATGTTCCAGAGCCCCTATCACCTCAAAGGCAAGGTCTATACTGAATGAATCGTCGTATAAATCAAGTTTGATCTTTGCCCGCTTTTTTCTTTTATCGACCTTTATGATCCTTCCCTCAAGCCCCACGAGCGGCCCTTCGATTACCACAATACGGGCATCTTCGTTAAAGTACACGCGGGAAACACCGGCCACCGGTCCGGCCTTTTTGATGAAATGCAGAACCAGTTCGAGGTCCCGGTTTGCCAGGGGCTGGATATTCTGGTTGGATTTCAGAAAGCGGTAAAAACCGTCGGTACGGCGAAAATCCCATTGGTGGGCCACAATGGCGTCCGCATCAGCCTCGATAAACACATAGCCGGGGAATACCGCCGCCGTGGACTGCCGGATAATTCCCCTGCGGCGAATATCTATATGCCGTTTGGGAAAGTAGAGAGGCAGTGAAATATTCGGGTGCAGGGCCTTGAATAGCCGGATAAATTTGTCTTCGCCCCGGGTTTTTACCTGAATCGCATAATACTGCATCGATATTAAACATAAAGTATTATGCGCAATGAGTAAATAGCCGATACTGAAATGGGAGGAATGTATGAAAAAAAGTGTCTGTTTGCAGCTTATTTTGTTCTGCTTTTTTACGGCCTTTCCCCTGTCTGCGGCAACCGTTTCGGTACTGGTGATAGAAACCGGGCTGCCTCGGGAAAGCCCAGCCAGCCAGTATTCCAGCCTGTGGGAAAGCGGCATCCTGGATGTTTTTTTTGAAGCAGGGCATATTGTCAGCAACGCTCCGTTACTTCGGCTGCCCGGCAAGCCGTCCGCCGCCCTGCCAAGCGAGGCCGAAGGGGAAATGGATGCGGCGCTGGACGGTGGGATGGACTACTTCATTCTTGCCTTGTTGGATTACCCCGTATCCCAGGGCCGCGAAATACTACAGCCGCGAAACGTGTCACTGCGCCTGTTCAAAACAAAACCTAAAACAATGATCTGCGAGCGGGAATATACGGATAACATTCCCAGATCCATGAAAGAAATCTACGAGAATCTGAAAAAAACGGTACAGGGACTGATCCCCTATTTACAGGGATAACTTAAAGAAGAAGAAGGTAAGACGTGTATGAAAACTAACATGAGCTTTTTTATGGGTATTGTAGCGGTATCGCTGCTGTTGACCGGGGCTTCGGTGTGGGAAGGTTCTGCGGTAATGACCGAAGGCAAGGATATGCCGGAGACCGGATACTATGTGGCGACCAATTCATTTCCCCGTAACACCGTGGTTGATATTACCAATCTGGAGAACGGCAAGACGGTACGGGGTATAGTGGCGTCCGGTCTTGACGCTTTGGGGCTGCTTGCAACGCTTTCCCAAGGGGCCGCCGAGTCTCTTGGCCTGGAAAGCGGTTCAATTGGCAGGATCAGAATGACTCAGCCTGCCGATCCGGTAGCTTTTTCCCGCTTTAAAGAAGGAAAGGCCACCGCCCAGACCCCGGCTTCCGGCGCAAAAGAACCGGCGTCCGCAGTGGCGGCATCCAGTGAGCAGCAGCCGGGTGCTGCCCCCGCCCCGGCTTCCGGCGCAAAAGAACCGGCGTCCACAGTGGCGGCATCCAGTGAGCAGCAGCCGGCTGCTGCCCCGGCCCCGGCTTCCGGCGCAAAAGAACCGGCGCCCGCAGTGGCGGCATCCAGTGAGCAGCAGCCGGCTGCCGCCCCGGCTCCGGCTTCCGGCGAAAAAGAACCGGCAGCCGCAGTGGCGGCATCCAATGTGCAGCAGCTGGCTGCTGCCCCGGCCCAGTCGTCCAGTGCAAAAGCGCCGGTCCCTGCGGCAAATACGGCTTCCGGGATGAAAGAGCCCGCCGGCAGCCCGCCTGCCGCCACTGAGACTTTTCCCTATATAAGCCGTTCTGCTGCCAATGTCGAGCCGGTTACATCCAATACCCAGGAGCCTGAGTGGGAGAACGATACCTACTATACGGAAGCGGATTATCCCGATGTCTTTAGCCCGCCCATGACAGATGGCAATAACGGTCTTGCCAAAGAGGCCGCGCTGTCATTGGCCGGCTCCGGAACCGGCCAGGCCGAGCGGATGCCGATGGATGAGCCACAGATTTATTTCCCGGAATTTGACGCAGGCCAAGCGGATCCTGCTTCTCCCCAGGATATGCAGACTCCTGCGTCCATGGCCTCGCCGGAGGGGCCTGTTAAACAGTACAGCCTGGTCCCTTCGGAAGAACGGATTCCCCCAGCCTTGTCGCAGGTCCTTATTCCGCCGGAACAGATCATTCCCCCGATAGAATCCAGCGGCAAGGTTCCATCCGGGGATGCAAATACAGCAGTGCCCCAAAATCCGTCACCCATCCCGGCCTCCGCCGCGACGCCTGCAAACATGCCGCCGTCTGATTTTTCGCCGTTTTTGGTCCCGATGATTACCAGCATGGAAAAGGGGAAATATTATGTACAGCTTGGAGCGTACAGCAGGGCGGAACTGGTGGAAGACGAGATAAACCGCATCGGCGTAAAGAATCCCCTGACGATACAGAATATCGGCTCTGATGAAAAGCCCCTGTTCCGTATTCTTCTGGGGCCGCTTAACCTTGGTGAAAGCGGCGCCATGCTGCAACGCTTTAAAAGCATAGGGTATAAAGACGCATTTTTGCACAGGAATTAGCCTGTGTGGGAAGAGGAAGCTGCAAAACTTGAGTTTTGCAGCCAACTCATTTTCTTAAAAATGGCAACAATTGCCGTTCACCTCGCCATAGGGCGTTGTAAAGGGTGTAGACCCTGAGATATATATCTTACCAAAACAACAACCCCCGTCCCTTTAGGCTAAACTTGGCCCATAAAAAATAAGCCGCTGTAACCCTGCAGGGTAAGGGGAGCGGCAGGCTAAAACCCGCCAAATACTCGCGCCCCGTTAAGGGGCGTGGATGAATAACGTTAGCATGGTGTAGCGCCAGGGACTGCCTCTGTATGCCAAAAACGGTAGGCGGCCTTTAGGCCACCGTATGTGCGCCATAGAATCCACCTACGCATCCCCCGCCCGGCTCTATCTTACTGTCAAATCAATGACAGATAAGCGAATTATGCGCTTTTAAGGTATCGTTATCCCGCCGGGCAGCTTTTACTCCAGCTAAGGTTCAGCCCTTACAGGCTGCCATTAGTACATGGTATGCTTCGGCGGGGAATTCCAGACGTTTTTAGCCCACCGCCACCCCCACCCCGCAGGGACCTTTTCTGTATTATCGGTTTGTTCTTGCATCAAAATATTTTGTGGGTCAAGTTTAGCCCTTCAGGGCGGGGTTGTTGATTGGATTTCCCTGGCCCCGTTAGACCAGAGTATCACGTTCTCCCGATAATCTAAATCATAGTTTCTCCGTGGATCCGTGGATTTTTTTAAGAGTGAATTGACTATAACTAGGATAAAGTACACCGAATTGTTCATCTACGCCGCTTAATGCAACACGGTTATTTTACCATAACCACTTTTTGAATTCCGGCGCAGGCAGCCGCCCGGAAATTACTTTCCAGGCAGCCGCCTGCGCATTTTAAATCTGGAACCTTGCCCCTACGGTAAAGCCATATCTGGCGTCGATAAAGTTGAAAAGACCCGTCAGGTCAATTTTGAAAAAAGGCAGATTGCAGGAAACCCCTCCAAAGGCCCGGAAGCTCCAGCCGGTAATGCTCATAATAGAAGAAAAGCCGGTGTCTGAAAGATCGGCAATGCCGTATTGTTTGACAGCCTCTTTGGCAACGGCCAAATCGCCGCTGCTATGGATTGTTGATTCTATTTTATACCCGGCCTTTGACCATGCATGACTCAACCCAATGCCCAGATAGGGGGTAACAATCAGGAATGATTTGGAAATCTGCGCCTTAAAGTCCAGCGTCGACGTTTCCCATAATAAACCTACCTTTGGGGCGGATAAGGTTAGTGTCTGAGCATTAGAACTTAAATCCGTATAACCAAAAGATAAGGGCTGTCCAATGTCTTTGGCAAGACCGCCGCTCAGATAGTTATACCCCACGCCCACGGAAACCGTAGGAACCGTTACGCTGCCTTTCAGTATCGCATAACGGAAATCCCCGCCGATAAGAAAATAATCCAGTTCCCAGTCTTCCGGTTTAATGGGCAGATAGCCGAATTTCAGGCCCACGTCAAAGGGCAGAATAACCCCCCCGATGCGGCCTTCCACGGTGTAACCGGGGATAGGGTAGCCGCCAAAATTCAAGGGCAGGCTAAAACCAAACATGCCTGCAAGCTCATTAAACGAACCGAAGTCGGTGGTGGTAAAACCCAAAGAGAGGCCCGCGCCAAAATGGGGCGGTACGCCAAGGAGCTGCCCAATGTAGGCGTCCGACCAGTTTAACCCAATAGTGGAATTAAAGGGCAGAGTCAGGGCCAGTTTTTCGGAAAATTCGTCAACGCGATTTTGCAGTTCTTTTAATTGCGGAGCTTGGGAAAACACCGGGCTTGCGGCGCAGAGCAAGAGAACCAAAGCGGCAAACACAATCCCGCTATGATTTTGTATTTTTCTTTTCAAAACATCCTCCATAACTTAACAGACTTTATATTAGAGCCGGTTGCAAAACCCGGTTGGGTTTGCAATTTCCTCTACTTAATACAGTATATCTCCTTAGTGAGTAAAAAGCAAATTGCATCCAAGCGGGAAAACGGCAAAAGGGCAAATGGTTTGCCGAAGACTTCTCTTTTTTTCCAAAAAACGTTATTATAAATCAGTATTATGGAATTTAAAGAATTTGATCTGCATCCTGATTTGCAGCGGGGCATTGCCGAGGCTGAATATGTTACCTGTATGCCCGTCCAGGAGCAGGTATTGACCCATGCCTTCGGCGGACAGGACCTTTATGTGCAGTCCCAGACCGGGACGGGGAAAACCGCCGCTTTTTTGATAGTGATTTTCCAGCGGCTTTTAACCGAAGAACTGTTGGCGGGGAAGAAGGCCATTATTATGGTTCCCACGCGGGAACTGGCGGTTCAGGTTGAAGAAGAAGCAAACCTTTTGGGCAAGTATCTTCCGTTTAAGGTGGGAAGTTTTTATGGCGGCGTAGGCTATACCCGGCAGGAAAAACTGCTGCGCGAAAACGTCCGGATTTTGGTGGGAACTCCGGGCCGGGTGCTGGACCTGAATAAATCCGGCAAAATGAACCTTATGGATATTGCTTTTCTGGTGCTGGATGAAGCGGACCGGATGTTCGATATGGGTTTTTATCCTGACCTGCGAAAGCTCATCAAAGTAGTGCCCCCGGCTGATCGCCGCCAGACAATGCTTTTTAGCGCGACGCTCAACGCTTGGGTAAAAAATCTTGCATGGGAATACACCAAATCGCCTTACGAGATCGAAATTAAGCCGGAGAATGTCACGGTTGAGGAAATCGAACAGGTGCTCTACCATGTTCCTTCCGAAGAAAAAATGAAGCTGCTGCTGGGAATCCTTGAACAGGAAAAGCCCGAAAGCGCGATTGTTTTTTGTAACACCAAGCGCTATACGGAGATCGTTGCCAAGCGGCTGCGGATTAACGGCTACGACTGCGAATTCATTATTGGCGATCTGCCGCAGGTGCGGCGGCTTAAAATAATTGAAGATGTAAAAGCGGGGAAGATCAAATTCCTTGTTGCTACCGATGTCGCGGCGCGGGGCCTGGACATCGAGGGCCTTGCTATGGTGGTCAATTACGATCTGCCGGTTGAGGCTGAAAACTATGTGCATCGCATTGGCCGCACCGCGCGCGCCGGAAAAACCGGCAAGGCGATTACCCTGGCAAGCGAACAGGATGTATACGAACTGCCCGCCATTGAACGCTATATCGGAAAAAAGATACCTTCGGAAATTTCCATGCAGGAACTCCATGCGGAAGACAAAAGCGCGGGCCAGCATATTCGTACCGAGTTCTATGAAGACCGCAGGGAGGAGCGCCGTCCGCACGGCGGAGCGAAGGCCGGCGAGAGCGGAAGGGCGCGTTCCCCTGACGAGCGGCGCGATAAACAGCAGGGCGATAAAGCGCGGGGAAACAGAACAACCAAGGGGCGCAGGCGCGATGCCCGGAGCGGCGGAGAGTCCCGCAGAGACGGCGGGCCTGTGAAGGGCTCCAGGCAGGAGGGCGGGCAGGACCTTTCCCGGCTGTCATTTGAAGAACGGATGGCGGTGTACAAGAAAAAGTACGATCCAGATCGGCAGGGCGGCGCGGCCCGAGACGGAGACAGCAAAAAAACGGCGCTGCCAAAAGCCGAAACCGGCGGCAGGAACAAAAGGCAAGGCGGACGAAAAAGCCGGGGCCATTCCCGGCAAAGCGCCTCCGCGCCGGTTTCCGCCGGAAAGAAAAGCGCCGAAGCGGGCGGCGGGAAACGGCCTGTTACGCGCAATGGCAGACCAAAAGACGCGCAGCATGCCGCGCCGCAACAGCCGGCTGCCCCGGAAAAAAAGGGAATCCTTTCGCGGCTTTTGGGAATATTTAAGAAGCAGGGGGACAAGGAATAGGGACTGGGGAGAAAATTGTTATTTGAAAATATTGTGGTCTGCCGTGATACTGCGGAAAACATACAATATTTTCAAATCTCTTTCTCCATTCCCTATCCCCACTCCCCATAACACAGGAGAATAATAAAGTGATCACTATTACTGATGTCAGCCTCGGTTTTGGGGAGCGCACGCTCTTCAAAGACGTTAATCTAAAATTTACACCCGGCAACTGTTACGGCATAATCGGCGCAAACGGGGCCGGAAAATCCACGTTCCTCAAAATCCTTTCCGGCGAAATTGAACACGACCGGGGGGAAATTTCCATTGGCAAGGGTGAGCGCATTGCCGTCCTTAAACAGGATCACTTTGCTTTTGAGGAATACCCGGCGCTGGAAACGGTTGTTATGGGCTACCCCAAATTGTACGCCGTGCAAAAAGAGCGTGAGGCGATATACGCAAAGGAAGATTTTTCCGAGGCGGACGGCATGAGGGCAAGCGAGCTGGAGGCGGATTTTGCCGAACTTGGCGGCTGGGAGG
>JAITHQ010000004.1 GCA_031279925.1 Treponema sp.
ATACACTCGTCAATGTAAAGAAAAGTCCTGGTCTGTTCACCATCACCCCAGATTTCAATTTCGCCGCCATCGGGAGTTTCCGCGACCTTGCGGCACATTGCGGCGGGCGCTTTTTCCCGCCCCCCATCCCATGTGCCAAAGGGGCCAAAAATATTATGAAACCGAGCAATGTGGACGCTCATGTCATAATTACGCATATAGGCCAAATACAGGCGCTCGCTAAAAAGTTTTTCCCAGCCGTATTCGCTGTCAGGTTCCGCCGGATAGGCGTCAAATTCCCTTAGTCCCGGATTATCCGTCTGGACCTGAATCCGTGCGGGATAGATACAGGCGCTGGAAGAATAAAATACCCGCCCTATCCCTGTCTTTTTTGCCTCTTCGGCCATATTAAGATTGATAAGCGCCGAATTATGCATAACCGCGGCGTCATGTTCCCCGGTAAAAATATAACCGGCCCCGCCCATATCGGCGGCAAGTTGATACAACTCGTCAAAACAAATATCCGCTGTGATTTTCCGGCAGACATCCTGTTCCCTTAAATCGCCCTCGACAAAATCATCAGCGGCGCTTTCTCTATACTCGTGCCGCTTTATGTCAACCCCGCGCACCCAATAGCCTTCGTCCTTCAAACGTTGAACAAGATGCCCTCCAATAAACCCGCCTGCCCCGCAAACGAGGGCTTTTTTATTGCCTGTCATTTATTTTTCCCTCCATAGTTCACATAAAGATTTATTCGCGTCATCCGGGTTCCAGTTTCTGCCGCCGGGAATATATACTATATCCGGGCTTGCCTGTATCTCATGTTTCAGGCAGCGCCAAAAATCAACGACATGGATTTTTTGACATGAACTACAAAGCCGTTCCGCCGTAAACGCCATAAAGGCAGGATCCGGCGTTGTTACAAAAACAACATCGGCGTCTTTCAAACACTCGTCTACATTGCGCGCTATCTCTATCCCGGTCAAAACAAGAGCCGCTTCTTCATTCGCAAGGGGATCATAAGCGCATACGGCGTACCCCGCTTCACTCAACGTTTTGCATAAAAAAACGCCCCCGGATTCCTCAACCACATGCGAAAAGGGCTTATAGGAAAGCCCCAGGACCGCCGCTCTGGAACCGGGCGACGGAATTTTCCCTTTTAATTTTTCATATATCCTGATACCGCTTTGTCTGTTATACGTATCGTTAGTTCGCACTATCGATGTATCAACCCCAAGCCGTTCTCCCAAAAACACGAGGGCGGAATTATCCCGGGGGAAACAGGGGCCGCCAAAACCAAGCCCCCCGGTAAGATATTTACGCCCTATCCGTGAATCCGTACCAACGGCGCCGCTTACTACGTCTATATCTCCGCCGGGCAGCCGCTCACAAATATCCGCCAGCATATTTGCATAGGATATTTTGAGGGTTACATAACTGTTAATCGCTATCTTTGCCAGTTCGGCGTTTTCGAGGCTCATGCGCCTTATTGGAGCCCTGTTGGAAGAAACGCGGTTATGTATCGCCGCCAGGGCATCACCGGACCGGCTGTCAAATTCTCCCAGAAGATAAAAATCGGGATTCAGAAAATTTTTTATTACCGATCCCAGGGCGATAAATTCAGGATTGTAGCACAAACCAAAATCTTTACCGCACATTTTGCCGGATTCTTTTTCAAGTATGGGCAGAAGTTTATAACGGGTTGAACCGGGCAATACGGTGCTGGTTAACACAACGACATGGTATTCATTTTTTGAAGCCAGCGCCCGGCCGATGGAAGCAAAGCTTTCCGCCGCGTATTGCAAGGAAAACGATCCGTCCTTGTCACTGGGCGTAGGAACGACAATAAAAGAAACAGGCGTACCATGTACCGCTTCTTCTACATTCAGTGTGGCCCGTATCCTTTCTTTATTCGCCTGTATGGTTTCCCCAAGATTGGTTTCCCTTACGGGCGCAAGCCCCTGGTTTATTGCATCTACTACCCGTGGCGAAATATCACAGCCGGTAACCCGCAGACCCCTGCTTGCCATGGCGGCAAGCATACTGGCCCCCAGCTTGCCCAGTCCTATGACTGAAACATCAAAATTATTTTCTGTTTTCATACTTTTTCCTTACAATTTCCAACATATTTTTTTTCCTTTGCGCCGTAAATTCCTTTATTTCTTCCAGAGAATAATATTGACTATGAAACGTCTTCTCAAGTTCATCCCATTCTTTACGGCTTGTCGAACTTTCACCGCCCCCATCATAATTTGCAAGTATTTCATCAAAATGATAAAATTTACAATTATTTGAATATAATTTGTAAAAATGAACTCTGTCAGCCATTAGCCTGAAACTATCATCATAACATCCATATAATGTAAAAAGCCGCCGTTTTATAAAGGATGCCTGATGGCAAATAGTCCCCGAAAAAAAGAAAAACCGGTCGATATTCCTGCTATAACGCACATAACCTTGCGGCCGGTTGTCCCGGGTACAACAGACATTGCCATATAACACATCGCAATCAGGGCGCTTCTCCAATTCCGCGCTAACTTTTTCTAAAACATCGGGGCCATAAAAACTATCTCCGGCGTTCATAAAATTACACCATTCCCCTGTTGCCCGCGCTATTCCTTTATTAAAGGCATCACGTATTCCTCCGTCCCGCTCAGAAGTAAAATAATCCATCCGGTAT
>JAITHQ010000017.1 GCA_031279925.1 Treponema sp.
AATTGAGAGAGGAAAAATCCACGGATTTTCACGGATTAGAAGGGTTTTGGTACCGAAAATCCGCGTTAATCCGTGTAATCCGTGGACTGTGTTTAAAAGACCTGATTTAATCAGCGCTTCCCTAACGGAGGTTTGAAAGGGGCATCCCGCTCAGTATCAAAATTTCAGGCCGGTACTCAAAGTGCATGGTGTCGAAAAAGAGCCACTTGCCGCCCCAGATGAAGCCGTATGATTCAAAGGCTTTGACCACTGCCGCCGGAGGATGAAAACGCTGGCTGTACGAAACGGCCCACCATTCCGGTTTCTTGCGGGCGGCCCAAAGCCAATAGGTCTCCCTGCCCCCCAGGGATTTGGGAAGGATATCAACGGCCGCGCCGTAGGCATGAAAACTTCTGCTTTGGGTATCGGCTATACTTCGCCAGTTCCAGCCATCCAGGGTACTGATGCCGTTTACCCATGCGCGCACTGCCGGATCGCGCCGCGCTTCCCCAAGGATACGTTCTTCCACCAGGGCAAGTTCTTCCAGAATCGAATAATGAACCATTACCGAAGAACCTAAAAACCGCAGGGATTTTACCCGCGCATACGATTCATCCCGGCTGCCGGCGCGCCAAAGATCATCGTAAAAATGCTGGGACCGTTTTGGCGGATTGCGGTTGCGGTTGTTTGCCATGCCGCGAAAACGCTCGGCCTCTTCGGGTGAAGGTTCTTTCCAGGCGGGTAGTTCGGCAAGGTAATTATAAAAGGGCTGGGGATCATATTCCGGGGCCTTGCCCCGCAAATGTTCAGGCAGCAATCTGCCCCCGGCATAGTAGTACCACCTGTCCCGCAGGGGAACCGCCCAGTCCCCGCCGCGAAATTCAGCCTGCCCAATGCAGCCGGGGTAGGCTGCGGCCAGGGCTTTCATTACCTGTTCCGCCCGCTGAAGCGAATTTCGATCTTCCTGAGCGAAACTAATGGCACAGGCCGCAAAAAACAGCAGTCCGGCAAGCAGTTCAATTTTTTTGGGTTTCAGCATGGTGCAATGCAAACAGTGTATGTCAGGGGATTGTATACTTCAAGTACTTTGAGTATACTATCGATGTTTGAATCGGCTGCAAAACCGCTTGGATTTGCAACTTTCTTGTTAAAAAAAGGATTTTCCATGAGATCATGGTTTGTAATATTCAGTTTTTTGGTTTTCAGCGTTTTCCCGGCGCAGGCCCAGGAGATCATCACCGCAGACCGGTACATGGAGATGGTATCAGAGCGTTATGGCGCCATAAGGGATTACGAGGCGCATATAGTTATCCGTTCCGGCAGCAGCGAAATGACCGGGAATGTAAGCCACCTTTCGCCTTCGTTTCTGCGGATAGATTTTACAAGGCCGGCGGATCAGGTGATTGTTTTCAACGGCGAACTGTTGACGGTCTATTTGCCCGAATACCGCGCAGTGCTGAATCAGAATATCACCCAAAGCCGAAGGCCGGCTTCTTCCGGCGCTTCAATGGCCAGCGCCCAGGGTTTAAGCCTGCTTCGGCGCAACTATGTTTCTTCTTTTGTTACCGGCCCGGATCCCCTGCCGCTGGACGCCAATTCACAGGAAAAAGTGGTAAAGCTCCGCCTTGCCCGGCGATCCATATCAGAAGGATTTCGGGAGATTATTTTGAGTGTTAATCCAGAAACAAAACTAATCCGCCGCATCGAAGGCAGGACTATTGCGGATGGGCAGGTGCAGTTTGATTTTTCGAATATCAGGCTTAATCAGGGAATACCCGAACAGCGTTTTATTTACGATTCCCCGGCGTCGGCCAATGTGTACAATAATTTTCTGTTTCGGGATGCCGATTAGGGTGTGGGAGGCAAATAGTGGAATCTCTGGGTGAAAAACTTCGGCTCGCCCGTGAAGAAAAAAATGCGGGTTTTGAACAGGTTGGCAGGGAAACAAATATTGCCATCCGCTATCTTGAAGCCCTGGAACTTGAAGATTTCTCCGTTTTTCCCGGAGAGGCCTATATTATCGGTTTTCTTAGAAATTATGGCGCATATCTTGATCTTGACATCCAGGAGCTGCTTTCTCTGTACCGGGCAATTAAAATTCAGGAACAGCCGGTTCCGGTTGAGCAGCTTTTAAAGGGCCCTTCGCGGTTTCCCAAAATAGCAATAACCATTGCGCTTGTCATAGTTCTTCTTGGCGCGGCGGCGGCTGGAGCGCTGTTTTTCCTGAACCGGCCCAAAAGCGCCAAACCGGCTGTTCCCGCCGGCAGAAGCCCGGTGGAACATACAATGAGCGGCGATACCTTTGAGCGCCGTTTTTACAAGGGAGATTCTATACTTGTGCCGATTGGACCGGACCATTATAAACTGGAACTGGTGAATCTGGGCGAGACGGTAACCGTCCGTACTCCAGGCGGGCCGGTAATTCTTGAGTTGAGTCAGGAAGCGAATGTTGATCTTGATAACGATGGTATTATGGACCTTCGTATGGTTGTCGCCGATTTTGCAAAAAACAACGCTGATATGGGGGTTCTGCTCCATTTTAATTTGAATAATGTTCCGGTTGCGCCGCAGGCGGCTGCGGAAATTGCGCCGGTTGAACCTATCAGCGCGGCAGGGCTGTCTGCGGCAACGGTGATATTTTCTCCGTCTCTGAGCGCCTATCCGTTTACCCTGCAATCCAGTTTTCAAAGTTATTGTATGTTTCGCTGGGAGATTGACAGGCGGGACCGGAACGAGCGGTATTTTCAGCGTTCCGATGAGCTCAATATCCAGGCGCAGAACGGCGTCCGCATTTGGGCCTCCAATGCACAGGCGGCAAAATTCCAGGTTATCGGCGGGGGAAGAACCGTTCCAATTGAGCTGGGCGGCGCCGGTGAAGTGGTAGTAGCGGATATCCGGTGGGTGCGGGATGACGATAACCGCTACCGCCTGGTGTTTAGCCGGCTTGAAACCGGTAATTCCTAAGACACGTCATTGCGTTATTTTCTTGATCCTTTTGGCTGCGTAAAAAATCAGGTAGACGCCGAAAATATGATGGCCCTCCTTAACAATGCAGGATGGGCCGCTGTAGAAGCCGCCGCAGACGCCGATCTTATAATCGTTAACTCCTGCGGCTTTATCGAAAGCGCCAAGCAGGAATCGATTAACGCGGTTCTGGGCTGGCGAAAACTCTACCCCGAAAAAAAAATTCTTTTGGCAGGCTGCCTTGCCCAACGGTATGCGAAAGAACTCGCCGCACTGCTGCCGGAAGCGGATGGTTTTTGGGGGAACAGCGATATTGCAGGCATTGTCCATTTAGCGTCCCGCGCCGCCGGTTTTAAGCCGAAGGCGGCGGAAAAACCGCAAACGGCGTCCGCCGCCTCTTTACGGCCCCTGCTTTCCCTGCCCGGCTCGGCCTATGTAAAGATCAGCGAAGGATGCGGCAACCGCTGTACTTTTTGCGCGATACCCCTTATTCGAGGCGATCTGCGCTGCCGTACCGTGCCGGATATTCTGGAAGAATGCAGGGGGCTTCTGGATCGGGGCATAAAGGAACTGTGCATTATCGGGCAGGATATTGGTTCGTACCGATCAGAGGGAGCAGGACTGCCGGAATTGCTGGAAGCAGTTTCGCTGCTAAAAGGAAATTTCTGGGTGCGGCTGCTTTATATTCATCCAGACCATTTTCCCCTGCCGGTTCTGGATATTATGGAACGGGATTCCCGCTTTCTTCCCTATTTTGATCTTCCCTTTCAACATGCCTCGCCTGGTATTCTTTCGGCAATGAACCGGCATGGTACGGCAGAATCCTACCTTGCGTTAGTCGAAACTATACGCCGCCGCCTTCCCGGCGCTGTTATTCGATCCACTTTCCTTGCAGGCTTTCCCGGCGAAACCAAAGAAGACTTTACCGCACTGTTGAATTTCCAGGAGCAGCTGCAGGCGGACTGGCTTGGCTGCTTTGCCTATTCCCGCGAAGAGGATACGCCTGCCTGCTCTATGAAGGGGCAGGTATCAAAAAAAACCGCAGCCGGACGCAAACGAATTGTCGAGGACAGGCAGATACCGATCACGGAAAAAAGAATGGACCGCTTTGCAGGGCAAACCCTTGAAGTGTTAATAGAAGAACAATTTGAAGCCGCCGAAGGGGAAGCAAAGACTGAAGGCGGCGAAAACATTTGGCTTGGCAGGCTCTATTGTCATGCGCCAGAGGTAGACGGCACAGCGGTAATAACAGCCGGTAATGATGCAAAGTTAAAAACAGGGGCTATTGTTTTCTGCAAAGCAATAGCCCGCCGGGGCTTTGACATCGAAGTCCGGATCAGGGGGAAATAGCGCGCTCTATGTTAAAGTTTTTAACCCTTTCGGTCATTTCAACGGCGTGGCCTGAACGCAGATAATACAGCCATATCCGGCATTTCTTGTTTGAAGACGCCACAAAAAGATCGGAAACCGCCCGGAAATAACAGGCCATCTGGGCGACATGGCCTGAAGGAGTTTCTTTGCTGTCGGTTTTAAAGTCAACCACATGGATCGCCTGATCATCCTCAAAAAGCAGGTCCACAGCCCCGCTGATCAAAGATTCCTTTCCCAAAACATCGTATATCAGGCTTTTGAAGGGAAATTCACTTTTTCTCGTTTGAGCGCATTGAGCGATCCTTCCCAGCGGCGAGCAAATAAAACGCTCGGCGATTTTCTTTCCGGCGTCAAGAAAGGCATCGGCTTCTTTTGGGCTTAAAAAACCGGCAAGTTTTGGCGGGATTACCGCTTCTTTGCCGTTAAGCAGGGCTTCCGCGCAGACATGGGCTATGGTTCCAAAGCCGCCGGAATTGAATTTTTCTCCATCGCTCCCGTTTTTCAGGGCATATCGCTCAAGCATGGCGTCAACTTTGTCAAATATATCGCCGGCGCCATCGCCAGAATATTCTTTGCTGATAATAAAGCGGCCTGGAAGAATTCGAGCCATACTAGAGGGGGGGGCAGATTCTTTTTCCTCCTGTATTTCATTGCTGTTTTCTTCCACAGCATTGACGGCTTGCTGCAAAGAACTCGGCGTTAGATGCTTGTCCCGCAGGCGGGGCGTTTCGATAATATCCGCAGCATGATAAAACGGCTCTATTTTTTCAAGGAAAATATTTAATCCTTTTTGATCGTTTGAAAGGGCCGAAGAGCGTTTTTCGGATTCTTTTATATACTCTTCGGTATAGCGGGGGATTTCTTCTATTTCAAAAAAAACAGGTTCCGCTCCAGGGCCGCAAGGGGAGGAACCTTGTCCGGCCTGTGCATCGCCGCCTTCTGACGGCGGAATACGGGCGGCAAAGGCGGGAAGGCAAAGCCCAAAAAAGGTATCATCGTCCAGTATGGCATCGCCTGAGATTCCGTTTTTTTCTTCGCTCTTTTCAAGGCGTTCTTGAATATAATGCTTAAGGCGCAGGGAAAAACCGCCTGGGGTCAACTGTGTTGCAGGGGCAAGGGCATCTTGGGGGGAACAGCTGGCATCCCTGCCGACTCCAAGGCAGCCGGTAAGGTACAGTTCCTTTTCGGCGCGGGTCATGCCAACGTACAGCAGCCGGCGCAGTTCTGCGGTTCTTTTGCTTTTTTCAAAGGAAAGGGAACGTTCCCAAAAAAAATTACGCTTAATGCCGGCAATCGCGGAACATTGCGCCGGAAGGGGCAGGTTAAGCGTAATGCCTGCATCTTCGGTGTTGAACACATCGCTGCCTCCGCTGCGCTGGCTGTACTTGTCACAACAGCAAAGAAACACCACCGGGAATTCAAGTCCCTTGCTTTTGTGAACCGTTAGCAGGCGTACCGCGCTGGGCCGCTCCAAAGGTATCTCTATATCGCTTAACCTTTCACCTGAGATGCGTAAATCCTGAATGAAATCGGTAAACGCGGCAAGCCCCTGGTTTTCCTCGTCCGCACGGGCGGCAAGATGAAACAAATAATCGTAAAGCTCGCGGTAAACGGCGGTTTGGGGATTCCATTCGGTTTCGTAGCGGTAGCCCTGATTGTACCACAACTCGCTGACCAGAGAGCTTACGCTTGCCCTGCAGGTATTATCGCATATTTTTTTATAAACAGCCTGTCCATGTTTATATTTAAGTGTATCCTCTTCGCAAAGCAGGGAAAGCGGCTTTTCGTCAAAAGGTTCAGGCGATTCATCTCCGTTTAAAACAGTAAAGCAGGCCGCAAGCCCCTGCAGGGAAAGCCCCGCAAAAGGGGATCTAAGCATTTCCGCATACGCCGCCCTGTCCATAGGATAGGCAGCAAGCCGAAGAACCGACATTATATCGTTTACCGGGCCTCCAAAAAAGAATCCGTTAAGGTCTTCGCTGGCATAGGGAATATTAAGCAGGCGAAGGTGCTTTTCAAAAAGATGCTGCGAACTGCGGGCGCGAAACAGAATCGCTATATCATCGGGCCGGTACTTTGCTTCGCCTGATTCATTTTTTTCGTTCAGCATTTGTTGGATTCGCTCGGCTACAAAACGGGCTTCATTTTCCACCGGCGTCAAACGGTCTGTTTCTTCGGTTAATGTATCGGGGGCGTCCTTTTTATCAAAAATGCAGAGTGTAAGTTTCCCCGGCTCTGTCCTGCCGGCCCGCAAGGGCGTGTATGATGCTTCGTGAAGCGGAAGGGAAGGAGTGTTAGCCGCAAAAACCGAAGGGTTTTCCGCAAGCGGTAATTTTCCTTCGCTGTCAAATTTGCTGCCGCCAAATACCGCGTTAAAAGCGCCTATCAAAAGCGGCGCTGAACGGTAATTGATTGTAAGGGGAAGGTCTCTGCTCTGCAGCTCGTCCCGAAGTTTACGGAATACCGATACGTCAGCGTGCCGGAAGCGGTAGATGGACTGTTTTTCATCGCCGACAAAGAACAGTTTTCCTTCGGAAATATCCGCAGCGCGGGGGATGCCTTTACTCATAAGTCCGTCTTTTTCTGCCAGCAGAAACAACAGCTCTTTTTGCAGTTCGTTATTGTCCTGAAACTCATCGATCATTATCGCTTTAAAAGTTTCCTTTTCGCTTTGCCTTATATCCTGCTGTTCCAAAAGTATTGTTCTGGCAAGGCGGGCCACGTCGTTAAATGTCAGAACGCCCTCCGAGCGTTTTTTGTCCAGATACCGCCGCTGCAAACCGGATAGCAGCGACATAAGGGAAAGGAGCAAGCCGGCCTGCATGCAAAACACCGCAAGTGACGAAAAGCCGCCAAAGATTTCACGAAGTCCATGAATCTGTTCTTTGGCGGGGTTGCCAGTTTTTTTTCCTTTTCGCAGGTTAAGGCCGTTCAAAGCGGCCATAAACGCAAGCAGTTTTACGATGGAAGCCTGCAGCGGATGGGCCTCTGATTGAACAACTACGGAATCAGGCGGCAGGGCCTGTAAAAAATCAAAAAAGTTTTTTATTTCCCCTTCGCCGGGAAACACAATGCCGCCTGCTTTGTACCGTTTCATAAGGGGAGCAAGGTCCGGCAGAAGGGATTCATCCTGAAAAATAACGCCGGCCAGGTTGTCCAGTTGTTTTTCAATAGCGGTTCGCTGTTTTTTCCATTCCTCGCAAATAATCGCAAACTGTTTCTTTACATCCTGTTCCAGACAGGGCGGCGCGTCAATATTGCAGTAATTGAAAAGCATTGCGGCGAAAATATCATGCGCTATCGAAGCCGGACTTTTTTGAGGATATAAGCGTTCAATAGCCGGGTGATGGCGGTTGGCAATCAAGAAAGGAAGGGATTCTTCTGTGGCAAGTTCCCATGACCGTATCTCGTCAATAACAAAACGGGGGCTGATGCCGTAACGGGAAGTGGACTGTTTAACCAGCGATGCGCTGTATGAATCCAGCGTTTGGATTCTTGCATTGATAAAATCGCCAATGGCCCGGCGCGCACGGTCTCCCCTTACGCCCCCGTCGTTTTCAGCAATTTCGCCTAACAGCGAGTGGATACGCTGATACATTTGGGCGGCGGCTTTTTTGGTAAAGGTAAGGGTAAGTATCTCGTTAACACGGCAGTCTTTTTCCGTAACAAGCCAGGCAAAACGGCTTGCAAGAACCATGGTCTTTCCCGACCCCGCGCCGGCTGCGACTACCGCGTTTTCCGTACAATAGGCCGCCGCCTGCTGTTCCCCGTTGAGTTCTGGGCATTTTTTTTTGAGCTCCATCGTTGTTCCCCCTCGATGCAAAAATATATTTGTGCTGATAATACCCCGCCCTTATGGCCTAAAGGTATGTACCCCGGGACTAATATCTTAGAGCCTGTTCAAATTGCGGATTTTTTCGATCAATAGACCGAAAAAATCCCGATTTTTGGGCTCTTTTGGAGCCTGCAAGGTAGAATTTTGGCGTTTGTAACGCCAAAATTCCAGATTTTGAACAGGCTCTTACGAAAAGGGCTTGTCGCACGGCAGCCGCTTTCGGTCTATTTTATAAACCGTGCGGCATACCCTGTTATAACCGCAATCAAGGCACTTTTCAGATTCAGATGGAAAAACAGTAAACCGTCCGCTGCCAATTTCATTTGCAAATTGCTCCGCCTTTTTCGTACACTCATTCAGTATCTGCCCAAAAAGATCGCTATCCCGCATAATGCGATCTTCCTCCTTTTTTGGCACAATTGTTTTATTTAATATATTTTGTATTACTCCAAACAATACCCTGGGTTCGGCATCAACAATGCTGAAAAACAGGGCTGTATGCACGGCTTTTTTCTCATTCTCTTCCGCAAGGCCAAGATACACCGGAAGCTGAAAATCGGCAAGGCCGCCTGGTTCCGTACCGGTACAGAGCGCGCGCTTGGGCATGTTTTTTGTTTTAAAGTCCACTATAAGCGCCGTACCTTTATTTTCCGAAAGCTCGCGGACATCTTCAAGTATGCAGTCGACTGTTCCGTTAAGAAAAAAAGATTCCCGCTCACAGTAGTATGATGTTTCGCTTCCGGCAACACGGAATCCCGCAAAGTACGAAAGAAACACGGCAAGAAAATGCTCAAGGGAAGTGTTGAACAATTTTTTTTCGGCCAGAAGCAGCCGGGCGGTAAGGGAACTCATCACCGCCCTGTCCCCGGAGGGCAGGCAGGGAAAAGCGGCAAATACCGATTCAACGCTGCGCGCAAGCAGGCCCTGGTAGGAGGCCGGCAGTACGGGGAACGGTTTTTCGCCGTCTGATGAATCCCCCTGGACGCAAAGAATTTCGTTGTTTTTTTTCAGTTCAGAAAAAAACAAATTCAGTATGGCGTGATACACAAGCCCCGCGATATTTTCGGCCATAAGGCCGGTAGCTACTACTACATTTTCAAGGCCAAGCGCCCGTTCAAAAAGCCACTTGAGCGAACATTGAAAATAGGGCGCAAGGGATGACGCCGAGACGCTGAACTTATTTTCAAATTGGGGATTACGGCAAAAACGTTCACGGACAAATTCCAGCAGTGTTTTATCCGCATGCCATTCTTCGTCTTGTTTTACGTTTTGCCTGCGCCGGGAAAGCCACGCCGCAAAACCTTCTTTCTGTATGGCATGAAGCCGCAGCGGAAAAGAAACGTCTGCCTCTGAACCGCCGGACCATTCCGCTTCTGTACGCCTGGCGGATGCTCCAAACAGCCGGCAGCGAAGAAGGAATTCGGAAGAACCAAAAAAGCCGCTTTCCGCCTGGTATAAATCATCACTGAACTTTGCCCGGTATTCCTGTTCCCCTCCGTAACGCTGACGGGACTTAAGGGCCAGGCCAAGGCTGCTGTGGGGAATGGCGTAGCCCGAGAAGGTCTGCTCCGAACAGAAAAAAGCGGCGGGCAGCCGGGAATTGAGTTTGTGCAGATTGATAAAAGCCCCGGAAGCGTCTTCATCAACAAGGCCAAGTTTTTCCCGTTTGCCGCGCGGCAGGAAACCCATCCGTGAAAAAACCGCCGAAAGGTTTTCCTGGCTTGCCCCAAGTATAACATGGCAGTCAAAAGGCGCAGGCGCCGCTGTCCGGTAGGGAAGTATCACAACGCCCGAAGCTGATTGCTGGGCCAGGTAATTCACTTCTCCCAGATACTCGACAAAAAACATATATGGATCGGGGGTCTGCACATCGGGATACGATTTTTCTATATCGGCAAGATACAGCAACTCGGAAATGCAGCGGGAAAATATAAGGTCGGTTTCCGGCAGGCAATTGTCCATATCAAAAAAGCGTTCCCTAAAACTGAAGTATGCTTTGCGAATACCGGCGAATGAATCGGCGCGGCGCAGTGCGTTTGATCGCCGTTTTAAGTCTTCAAAAAAACGGCGGGCGGATGGATGTATTCCACCGAATGGTTTGACAAAGGCGTCTTCCCAGACATTCAGCGGTTTTTCTTCGCCCTTATCGTTCTCTACCCATGAAGTAATACAATTGTTTTTAATGCCAAAATCGATAAGTTTTTGAATGTCTCCGTTGTCCCTCCATGGAAGATGCCGGTTAAGGAGCAGGGCGGCAAGGGAAGAAAAGGAAAAATCGGCGGAAACACAGACGGCAAGGGCCCCAAAAAACTGCCCTGCCGGATACGATGACAGGGGTTTTCCGCTTCGTTTTACAAAGGGAATATTCCGGTTGACAAATTCCCGCAGCAGGTATGGTTCGTAACTTTCCACAGCGGGAATGCTTACCGCAATCGAATCCCAGGGAATTTGTTCGCGTTCATGCAGCGCCCTGATATACAGGGCCGCCTCGGTTATTTCGCTGCGGGCATTGGTGTAAAAGAAAAGTTCGCTTGTCTTGTTTTCTACGCCGCAGTCCCCCGCGCAAATTGTTTTTACATGGCCGCTTGCCGCAAGCAGTTCCCGGTATTCGCTGTAATCGGAAAGCGATTCGGGAAAAAAGATAAAACACTCTTTTCCCGTGTCTTCAAACGGAGGGGTCTCCCAGGCCGGTTCAAAAAGCCCATGCGCTTCAAGAAACTGCGCATAACGAAACGTTAGCGTAAAAAGGTCCAGTTCGTCATTTTTAAATTTTTGGGCCAAATGACGGGCGTCATTTCCGCAGGCAAGCGCCGCCGCCAAACCGGTTGTTTTTGTGAACCATGCTCCAAGCTGCGGCAGCAGTTCTGTCACCCATGACGCAAATGCAGCCGCCTGCTGCGCCCACTCCCTGCGTATCAGCGAAACAAAAACCGGCGTCCTTTCCTGACGGCAAAGCTCCGCATTTTCCTGAATAAGGCGGCAGATAAACATTTTTCGTAGCGCCGCCGGCACGCTTTTTTTGTTTTGAACTTTTGAGCGGACCGAATTCTGCTTAAAGGTATCCCATGCGGTGAACTGTTCCATTGCTACAGTACCACCCCCCATGCGGCGGAGCAGATGATCGGCCCATTGGGAGGCCGCCACATTGGTGGGAAAAATAAAAAGGGAACCTGGTTTATTAATGTTTTCCAGAAGGACATTTTCTATATGATCCATAATGCATTACAGTATAACAGATACTGAACCTGTTGGGAAACCCGGTTGGTTTTTAGAAAGTAATCAATCAACAACCCCGCCCTGAAGGGTTAAACTTAACCCACAGAATATTTTGATGTAAGAATACATCTCAACACTGAATAAAGTCCCTGCAGGGTGGGGGTAGGCTAAAAACGTCTGGAATTAAGCGCCGGAGCATACTATGTACTAATGGCAGCCCGAAGGGCTGAACTTAGCTGGAATAAAAGCCGCCCGGCGGGATAACGATAACTTAAAAGCACATAATTCGCTTATCGGTCACTATTTTGACATCAAGATGCAGCCGGGCGGGGTATGCGTAGGCGGATTCCACAGGGTTTTTAGCCTGCTGCCGCCCCCACCCTGCAGAGTTTACAGCGAGCCATTTTTTGTGGGTCAAATTTAGCCTGAAGGGACGGGGTATGTTGATTTGGTAAGGTATATGTCTCAGGGTCCATACCCTTTATAAGGCCCTAAGAGCCTGTTCAAAATCTGGAATTTTGGCGCTGCAAACGTCAAAATTCTACTTTGCAGGCTCCAAAAGAGCCCAAGAATCGGGATTTTTGCGGTCTATTGACCGCAAAAATCCACAATTTGAATAGGCTCTAAAGCTCGCACACGGAAGCGTGCAGAGGGTATGGACCCTTCGCATAACAATCGAACGTAATTGTATATTTGCGTATGCATAAGCATATTCATATAACCTATTGAATCTATAATATTTATATAAATCTACCTTTTCTCTCTTTCTAAAAAAATGAAAAAAGAAGGGTAGGCAAGGAATGACCAATAAGCCTCAGAAAAGGAATATCGGGCTGCCAGCAAGGGCCCTAAAAAAGTCTTGCTTAATTAGAAAAGATTAAAAAGTTTCGTTATGACCTTTAACAAGCTCTGTTGTTTGGCCGGTGTGTTTTAGTCGGAATTATAAAACCATCTTTAATTATCAATCTTGATCAAACATATCACAATTGCATAATTTTAAGTTTCTACTGTCTGTTTTTGAAATTTTTGCTTTCATTTTCATAGTAATACTATTGATTCGTTTAGCTTCTGCGGCGATTTCAAAAAACAACTCCTTGGATTCATTTAATATTTCCTAGAGGCATGGGAATGAGCGTAGCGACTAACCTTGCCGTCAGACCAAAGGTCTGCTGGAGACCAAGCCGCCTACTGCGGGCGCGGCGTAAACAGTCCTGTTGAAGTTTTCGAAAAAGGCTATCTTTTATTCTGCATTAAGAAATACTAACCGCATGACGAAATTCAAAACAAGCGAGGCGATGGAAGAACAGGGACTGTTTTTTTCGGTGAACTTAACGGAACCACTGTTACCCGGAACATTCGAGCATACGCTCAATGAACCGGTCGACAATGAAATAGTTATAACCGGGGTTGACCATGCATACCAGACCGGGAGGCCGGAAACCGATCCCCGAACACTGCTGAAACTGGTGCTGTACGGCTATTCACGGGGAAAAAACTCCTCGCGGAAAATTGAGGAGTTGTCCAAGTACAACATACTAGGCACTGTTAAGGCGTGTTCACACTAAAAGAATAGAAAAAAATATACCCAAAATACTGACGTTTCTGTCATGCGTCATTTTCAGGCTTATGCCGCCACTCCATGTCGGTACCGGAAATTTGCTTGTCTACTGCGGCGCACGGCTCACCTAAAGGTTT
>JAITHQ010000019.1 GCA_031279925.1 Treponema sp.
TGGCGGCGCCGCTCTCCGCACAGGATGGCTTTGCGGATCAAAGCTTCGGTTTTGGCGATGATGACGCGGGGGGAGCGTTTGGCGGCGGCAGTACACTTGCCGTCTCCATCGGCGGCGAAGCGGGCGCTTCAATGACCGGCTTCTTTGACGATTTTTCAAACGGCGCGGATGAAAGCTGGCTTGGGGATATATTTTCCGGCAAGCTCAATTTTTCCGCTGAAGGCTCCGCCGCTAAGGGAGTTATCAATTTGAAACTTGCTCCCGGCCTCGTCTACTATGACGCGCAATCGCCGGTATTCGTTGATGAGGCGTATGTTACCGCCTATTTCGGCAATTTTAATGTTACCGGCGGCTTACATAAACTCACCTGGGGCAAGGCGGACAGCACCGGGCCGCTGGATGTGATAAACCCGCTGGACTATGCGGATTTATCCGCTATGGATATGAGCGACGCCGGGAGCCTCAAAATCGCCCGTCCGCTTGTTCACGCATCGTTAGTTTTGGGGCAGTTTTCCAAATTGGAAACAGTCTTTGTCCCGAACTTTGAACCCCTGCGTTTTGCCGAAAGCGGGCGCTGGGCTCCGGCGCAGTTCGCGCAGTTTGAACAGCTTGCGGCGCTTGGCGTTCCGGTAAACCGCCCCGATACTACAACGCTTGATTACGCGCAAGCGGGGCTGCGTTTTACCACAACGATTGCAAATGCGGCGGATATAGGCGTTCAGTATTACTACGGGCGCTTAACCAAACCAGCCGTTACCATGTCTGTTGCGCCGCCCTCGCCCCTGCCTCTGGCGGTAGACTTCGCGTACAATCCCTATCACCAAATCGGCGTTGATTACGCGCAAGTTATCGCCGGTTTCAATCTCCGCGCCGAATTCGCGGCGAACATTACCCGCGACTCAGGCGGCGATGACAGCACGGTGTATAACCCGTCCCTTGCGTGGTCACTCGGTTTTGACCGGGACTTCTGGGGTATTAACCTCAACCTGCAATGCAACGAAACGATCCGCCTGTTTGACGGCGCAATTACCAGCCCCCTGGACATCGAGGCTGAAAGCGACCTAACGGCAACGCAGATAACCGCGCAGCTCTCAAAAAAGTTCCTGCGGGATGAGCTGGAACTCAAAGCCGCCCTTGTCTGGGAAATTGAAAGCGGCGCGTGTCTTATCATACCCGCCCTGGTGTGGGCCAAAAACGACGTGGCAGTTGAATTGTCCGCCGGTATATTCGCCGGCAGCGATGAAGGGCTTTTTGGACAGTTTCACGACAACAGCTTTGTAAAAGTGGGATTAAAGTACACGTTTTAGGGGGTACCCACGACAAGCGGGGCGTTTGTGTAACCTATGCGGGGAGTAACACAATTGGGGATGTGGCCTGGTATGATTTAAACTTAGGCAATACCTCTTACGGTGGGGACTAAAACAGCAGACACCACAGGGCTTTACGACATGAATGGGAGCGTGTGGGAGTGGCGCCGGGACTGGTTCGACGACATTGGTACAGGAACGGCGAATAATCCCACAGGTCCCAGTCTTACATCGAGTAAGCAGTGAGCTCTCCGGGGAGGTGACTGGCGCTTCCCCCGGACTTCTGCACGGCTGTCAACCGGAGAAGCTGCGAGCCCGCAATTCCGGGCTCGCTAACCTGCTTCGGCGCCGTTAGATTTTATCGTGTGAGTTTCCGTGTGGTCTGCCCCTGAGTTTCGCAATTATTGACACCCATGCCGCCTTTACTGGTCACGATATTGAGTTTCAAATGGCTGATGGCTTTTATAAACCGGTAAACTATCCCTATATCACTTTTGTTGATCACGAAACTATTTTGGCTAAATATAGTCAATCCACTTAATAAAGACGAAGCCCGATTTTAGCTTCTTGCCATGGAACAGGCGAATTCTTGAAAAATCCACGGATTGCACGGATTTTCATGGATTATACCGGTTCTGGGAAACTGAAATCCGTGTTAATCCATGTAATCCGTGGACCTTCTTTAGTTATTCTTAAAGGGAGCAACTCTATATGCTTTCGCGCCAGGGAAGCGCTGATTAAATCCAATCGAGGATGCGGACTAAAGTCCGCAATCAGCGCTTCTTGGAGCCTGCAAGGTAGAATTTTGGCGTTTTCAACGCCGAAATTCCAGATTTTGAACAGGCTCTTATCCGCATTTGTGTAATAAAATGAGCAAATACAATGGGGGATCTGAATCGGCCCTTAAAAAGCTACAAACGAAGGCCGTTCAGGTAATCTTCGTATGCTTTTTGGGCCGTTTTTGCGCCGGTACGGAACTTTTCGATTTCCGGCGTCAGGCGGTCTAGCTCGTCATCCAGCGACACCAGCCGCTTAAGATACTCCTGCCCCTGCTGCGTCTGGCTGCCCGCCGCTTCAAGGTTCTTTCGTATCCGGTCCTGTTCCTCGACAAGAAAGGAACGGCGGTTTTCCGCATCTATTACCGCCGCCTCCGCCAAGGAGACCGCCCGCTTCATATCCATTGCCTGCCGCAGGGCTCCGCGGACGGCTGGGGGAATTTCCTGGCTGCTTGCGTAAGACAGAAATGCTTCGGGCCTCAATTGGAGCAGCGTAACGCGCTCCATTACCGGCCTTGCTTCCCGGACTATCAGGGTAATTTCCCGCGCCGCAGGCAGAGTCATGGTAAAGCGGTAAGCCGAGGGGGTTTGCTCATCCGCTTCGGGAGCCTCTAGCGCCGCTCCCTGGGTTTTCGGATGCTCCACCAGAATCTGCCTGGACTGCGTTGAAACGTTTTTAAAGGCATAGTTTTTTATATAATCCTGACTGCGGCTGATACTCAGTATCCCGTCCGCCACGTGCACCGCAGCTATTGTGCGGGAATTAGCCTCGATTATTGTTCCGGTTACGGAAAGGTCTTCGCCAAAAGAGATAAGCCGTTTTTCATCCTCGTTCCAAAATTCGATAAGCGCGTCACCGGCATACGTTCCGCCGTCGTACACGGTGATCGGACCTGCCGGCAATTTCATCCCGGTGGTGTTGGTAATTTCCGCGCCAAGGCGGGGATGGATGTTTCTTCCGTATGCGTTCGCCCCGGAAAAAATCAGGAGCTTACGGGCCGCGATTTTGGATTCCACTAAAGGCAGCATGGCGCTCATTCTGCGGTCAAGGCTGACCGGCTTTTTTATGGTAAATTCAAACTGATCCCCGGCGGCTGCGCCGGACGCGCCTTGAATCGCTCCGCCGTCAAGGGCAACGGACTGCTCGTAAGACGGCTTGTATTCTTCAACGACGGCGTCATATTCCGCCTCTTCCGCCAGTATCTCTCTTTTCATCATCATGCGGGGGGCAGGCGCGGGCACTGCGTAGCCGGTTCCGTGAGTTTCCGCTGCGGCTGCGCCGGCAATGGCAAGGGGCAGGACAGGGCGGGAAAGGTAATACGGGGGATACAGGTTCTGTATAAAAGAGGCCGGTCTTCCCGCCGCCAGGGAAAGTTCAACCTCTCTCCAGTCGGTGTCGCCGTCATTGTCAACAATAGCCCATCCCTGAAACAGCGGCTCTCCGCCGCCGCCTGTTCCCAGGTCCAGCCGGTAGGAAACTTTCCACACCGGCGCGGGGATTACATAGCTTATTGAAACCTGGCGGCTGCCGTTTCCCGGCAGCGTTACCACAAGGTCCCGCGAATCTGAATTTCTGGATGCGGCAATCAGGTCCAGGGCGCGGCCAATATCCCGGTTAAGCTCACTGTCTTTAAAGTTAAGGGAAGCGATCTCTTTTAAATTGATAAGTTTAAGGCCCGCAGCGGTGTAGACTGAAAGCCATTGTTCAAGGGCTTCGTTATCCGGCGAGATGGAACCACGGTTCTCGACGCCTACAATCCGTCCGTTTATGGGAGAAGGCGCGGCGATTTCCACTTCCGCGCCCCGAAGTCTTGTCAGAATAAGGGCCATGTCAGGCTCATCGGACAGATCGATGCGGAGGCTTTTGAGGGTTTGCAAAAGCGTCTGCTCGGACTGATAGGTCACCGAAGGATTCGCCGATGCGGGGTCGTTCAGGACCAGCGATTTTAAGGCGTCGCTGATCGAACCGGTTTTGAAGGGGAGCGCTATTTTGCCCTGGCCGTTCAGGGCTCCCCGGTGTTCATAATAAGCAAGCCCAGATGAAAAGAGCGTTATTTTTTTGAGCGGAAGCAAGACATTCCCTCCTGATTCATCCCGTATGGACTGGGCATTAATACCGGAAGCTCCCGGCCCTAAAGCCATCAAAGCGATAAGGGGCAAAAACATACCATGCGGAAACCACAACCGGCCTTTCTTTTCTTTCATTTAGGCTCCTTACCGCCGCAAGACTCCTGCCGCCGCTTATGCCCGGCCCTGTTCCAGACGTAGCGTCTTGGTCGGCTCATCGCAGACTTCAGGGGGGCCAAAATATTGGATGGAGCCGGGAAAGAGGAAACAGGTCTCTAGCGCCCAAGTGTCGCGCACGGCCTCGAAAGCCTTGAACGGCTTGCCGTCAAGCTCTACCAGGGCTTTTTTGATAACCGGCTTTTTCGCTCCGTGCCGCTGCTCAAGGTTCATCATCATGGTCAGGGGAACCCCGCCCGCCACCCACTCGCCGGCAGGGGCGGTAAGGTTACGGACACTGGAAAGGTAGCCGGTTAAGCCGGAGGCGATCAAGACAAAGGCGCTGTAACCCAGGCTGTAACAGTAATCCGTGTCAAAATTTGAAGGAAAGGCGCAGCGGCCCTCGTAACCAAAGAAGTGGGCCAGAGCGCTGAATTTACCGGTATAGGCATTGCTCTCCTTAAGGGAATAGAGTTTTTTTTCTACCATACCGATCAGCAGTTTTTCGGTTTCGATTCTTGAAACTTGTACGTTCCCGTGGGGATCGCGGTCCATAAGGAATTCCCTGGCAATATCCGGGGGCAGGGTCTGAAGGATATTGTAGGCGGCTTCGGAAATACGCCTGCTGAGCCAATACATTTGATCGATAAAGGAACTGATCCCGGAAAATTCTGCTTCCTCTTTGGCAATGGCATCGTTGAGTTCGGTAATAAGTTTTTTTATTTCGGGGATAAACTCCACCAGTCCTTCGGGGATTAAAACGATTCCAAAGTTCCTGCCCTTTTCCGCCCGTTGTACAATGGAGGAACAGATATGATCCACTACCTGATTCAGTGAAAGTTTTTTTGCCTCGATTTCTTCGGAGACCAGGCAGACGTTGGGTTGGGTTTGCAGGGCGCATTCCAGCGCGATATGGCTTGCGGCCCGGCCCATCAATTTGATAAAGTGCCAGTATTTTTTGGAAGAATTGGCGTCCCGCTCCAGATTGCCGATAAGTTCACTGTAAGTTTTACAGGCCGTATCAAAACCAAAAGAGGTTTCGATGTATTCGTTTTTAAGGTCGCCGTCAATTGTCTTGGGGCAGCCGATAACCTGAATGTTGGAACCCTGGGCAAGAAAGTATTCGGCAAGGAGGGCGGCGTTGGTATTGGAATCATCCCCGCCAATAATGACCACAGCGGAAAGGTCCAGTTTTTTTGCGGTTTCCAGGGAGGCGGCAAATTGTTCATCCGTTTCAATTTTGGTCCGCCCCGAACCGATAATATCAAAGCCGCCGGTGTTGCGGTATGCGTCGATAATTTCACCGGTAAGGAGCGCGGTTTTGTTTTCGATAAGGCCGCTTGGCCCGCCCCGGAATCCGTACAGTTTCGATTGGGGATTCCCCCTTTTAAGGCCGTCGTAAAGGCCGGCAATGACATTATGCCCCCCCGGCGCCTGCCCGCCGGAAAGGATAACCCCCACTTTAAGCTCCCGGTGTATAGAGTCATTTTTTCCGCTTTTAAACGTAACCAGCGGCTTGCCATAGCTTAACTTGAAAATGGCGCGAAGTTCCTTCTGATCCGCCACGGACTCCGTTGGCTCGCCGGTTTCAATGGCAATATCAGCAGTTGAACAGGCCAAACACGCAGGCAGTTTTGGCTGATAACTGTAACGGGCCTTTTGCAATGCGGAAATATCCATTTTTCTCTTTATTCTCCTTGATCTGCCATCATATCAAACTATACATTGTTTCACAACCAGCAGGACAGGGCTGCCCGGCAGTTCAAAGTATCAGCCGGCAGGCTCGTCCCCCCAGATAAAGACAATAAAGGCGGACCAGTTTTCATGGAGAAAACGGCTGAACGTATACCGCAGGGCGTTGTAAAACGTATCTCGCCGACCGGAACGCTCCCGCAACCTGCGGTATACCTCGTCCCCCAGGTACAATACCGTGTGATATAAAAAAGCCGGCAGGTTCAATACACAAAAGTTCTCACTCGCGTGTGCCTGTCCGTGTCCAACGTTATGTTCCAGATTGTACCCGTGGTTCTTCAGCACGTTG
>JAITHQ010000163.1 GCA_031279925.1 Treponema sp.
GTAGCGTAAAAATCGTAATTGGTAACATCAGTATTACCAGAATTTATGATGCTTCCGGTTGCGCTGTTGTAGCGGACTTCTATTTGACAGTCCATCCAGCCGTAGGAAGAGAGGTAGTCGCTGTCATTCAACCAGACGTAGTACATATTGCCGCTATAAACGGTAAACGTATACCACTGTTCAGTAACCACTGACGTTAACGAGCCGTTAGCCCATGCACCGTTTGTAAGAGGGGTTGTAGTACTCCCCCCGCTGCCTGACGTGGTTGCGGAGGCGTAAAACGACTGGCTGCCTTCATTCCCATAGCTGTTTACCGCGCTTACCTTGTAGTAGTACATGGTGTTCGAGGAAAGCGAATAGTCGGTGTAGTTTGTGGCGGTTACGTAACTTTCTACTTGGCTGTAAGTCCCCGAAGAACTGGCAGCCCGGTAGACTCTGTAATAACTCGCGCCGGATACGGAATCCCAAGAGATGTAAATACTGCTCGAAGACTGCACATTCGCCGTTACGTTGGCCGGTGCGGACAGACTGCCGCCTAGCGCGGATGGCATGGTTACGGAAACGGCATTCGACTGGCTGCTTTCAGCCCCGCTGCTGTTTACCGCGCTTACCTTGAAGTAATACGTGTCGCCCGAGGGTAATCCGTAGATGGGTAAGCTGATGGCTGTGCTGTCGATTTGGCCTAAATAAGTGTAAGACACGGAATCATTAGGACCGCTAACGTAGACGTTGTAATAACTCGCGCCGGATACGGGATTCCAGGAGATTACTAATGTATCGCCCGACACGATTGCATTTACGCCTCTCGGCGCGGGCAGACTGCCGCCTGATGGCCCGCCAGAATCCCCGTTCCTTTCGTCCAACGCGGCTGGAATTTCACCCAGGGTACAGGCCGCACACAGGAGCGCCGCGAGCGCGGCAAGCAGGGCGGCGCCCGGTTTGTAAAAATCTGTTTTTCCAAACATAAATTTCTCCTCCTTTATTTGAAACGATAAATATACCCCAGCGAAATCTTGTGGTTCGCTGTTGAAAAGTCGGTGCGGATGGTGTAGGACAGGTCCAGGAAATTCCAGAGCACCAGGCCCGCGCCAATGTCAATCGCAAAAACATTCACCCCTTCTTCCTTATGTTCCGTGAAGCCGTACAGATCGTACTCCTTGAAGGAGTAAGTCTGCATCATATAACCCATGCCGCCGCTCAGATACCAGCCGCCCTTGTGCGCAAAGGGCTTAAAATAGGCAAAATGCGCGTATGGGTACATCGATTCGTAATCTGCGTCGAGGGTGGTAAATGCTCCATAGTCGAAGCCCAGTTCAATAAACATATTCCGGGCCGGCGGCATGGTTACGCGGAACGTACCGATGATGAGCGGCGAGGCTAGCGAAGTTCCCACGGAAACCCCAATCGACTTGAGGCGGGCTGCCCGGTCTTGTACCGGCGTCAATTGCGGTTTTTTCGGTGCCGCCCTATTGGGCGCCGCCGGTTTGGACGATGCTGTACCGGTAGACGGCTTTTTCGCCGCAGCCGTTGTTTTCGATACCGCCGCATTTGACGCCGTTGTTTTGGACGCTGCTGTTCCGGATGCCCGCGTTGTGGCCAAAGCCGGCTGCCCGGATCTTCCCGGCGTAGCGGCGGCGGTTTTTGTTCCGCTCTCCACCGTGTCATACGGGGAGGCTGTGGGGGCGGCTTCCTCCAACGGCGGCGGAGGTGTCTGGGTTTCCTCCAAAGGAGGCGGGGGCGTCCGGGTTTCGACTGCAAACACCGCGCCCATACTTAACAGGAGGGCCATGAAACAAAACAAAAATTTTTTCATCGCCTGCCCCGCCTATTTTTTGCCGCCGAGCAGCGGCCCAATAAGGCCATGGAGCGCCTCCGCTGCCGAGTTATCCTGCGGCGAAGCGGGAACGTAATACGCGTTGGCGCCGGGCGAAAAAGACGGGGAGTAGGTAATGGCCAGCGCGGTGCCGGTATAGGTTCGGCGGATTACTTCAATATGCTCTTCGTAGATAACGCCGCCGTTGGGGTCGTCTTTCAGAACAATCATTTCCCGGTTAATCTTGAGCTGTTCCAGTGGAGTGGGTACGTGGCCCGCTTCCACATGCCGGACTTCAATGATCCGGTCCACCACATCGTCTTTGTCGATAACCACGTCGATTATAGCATGGGCGTTCATCCGGCGCGCCTCGGCCATGAATTTGCCATAGGTAATTTCATCACCGGTCCAGTGGAAATTTCCGTCATCGCCAATTTTGTATTCCGCTTGGGCGGTAATCTGAATAATCCCCACGGCGGTAAAATCTTTGCGGTCAAATACTTTCGGACCGTTCAGTGCCCATTCTGTTGCCGCGCCGGCCCAGTTTGATCCGGTTCGTAGTTCAATGTCACTGCCAGTGGTAATGCGGTACGACCCGATGTCGTACTTGGTGCTGTCTGTGGGGGGAATCTCCAGCGCGATATTGGCGGTGGTGATATTCTGGGGAATAACGATCCGCATTTTTTCCTGGCTCTGCACCGTGGGCGTGCCGCTTATCGTTACCAGCAGCGACTGCTGGCCTTCGGTAACCGGCACGGTGTTCTCGGCGACAATCGCCTGGAGTCCGTTGGGCAGGTTGGTAAACCACAATGAAATATCCGTAAACTGCGCCAGTGCACCGGTTAGGCCGGCACCGGAGAACTTAATTGTAAAAGTCTTGGCGTCAATATTGCGATTTACCGCGCCGCCGACAATAATATCCGCAACCACCGCGCCGTACACTTCAAATCGCAGGTCTTCGTTAACCGGAATCAGAAAGTCCCAGACCCGGTTGGTCTTTTCATAGGGTATAATTACCTTGATAGGCTGGTTAACCGTCTGCCGGGGCGTGCCCTCAATGGTTACCAACACCTGGGCGGCGCCTTTTTCGGCAGCCAATTTGGAGCCACCCTCTGGCACGTGGGCGGTCGCGGTCAAGCCTTCGGGCATATTGACGAACCAAGCGCTCAGGTCTTCCCCTTCCTTTATGGGCGCCTGGAATGAAGTATCGACAAGGCGGATGATAATATCTTTGGCCTTTATCGGCGAATTCAGCGTGCCGCCGATAAACCGCGTTCTGGCGCTCCGTACCCACCCCGTATGTTCGCTGGCAAACCGGGAATCGTCAGACAGAGAGAGATTGCCGTCAACAATGTCAATAACCGGAAACCCGCCGTTAACCACGCCGGTGGATGGCTGTGGAGATGAGTTACATCCTGCGAAAATAAGGGCCACAGCAGTGGCGGCAAAAATAATTCGTGTTTTCATGCTGGTTCCTTTCTATCTTTTGTCAGATGTGCTGGCGGCGGCTGCATCCGCGCCGGTCTGTTTTCTTTCAAACGCCTTCTGGTTTACTTCTTCGGTGGGAGAGATAAACTTACGGGTCTGGCGGTTGAGCAGATACTCACCGGGGATGTTCACGGTAACCGTATCGCGGCTGGTTTCGTCCGGGGTTCCGGTTATGTAGATTCTAATGCTTTTTTCGTTGATTTTGACGCGGTGTGCCAGCGCTTCAAGGCCCTGGGGCAGATTTTCGACCCAGTTGCTGACATCCTCGCCTTCGATAAGCCCTTTGATAAACTTGTCTGGTTCCGGTAGAACAACTACGAGGTCAACGCGCTCGCTGGCGCGGATTTCCAGCCCTTTAACGCCGGAAATGGCATACACGGGGGGGGGGGGGGGGAGGCACCTTCCTCTTTGATCGTGGCAGCGGGCTCCGCCCAGACATTGCCCTGGGCCTTTTCCGTGCGGGGATTGCGGCGCAAATCCTGCGATACGTCCCAATCCTCTACCTCGGCGATGTCACCCACATCGGCCGCCGTGGGCTTTTGCGACAGCCCCACTCTCATTCTGCCTGATGTCTGCGACCTGCCTGACGTCTGTGACCTGCCTGATATCTGCGATCCGTCGCCCGACAAGACGCCCATCGCAAACGCCGATCCGGTGGTAGCAACCATGAAGGCGCATACCAATAACGCTGTTTTTTTCATTTTATTCTCCTTATACTCTTGTATAGATATTTCGCTATTCCCAACAGCAGGAAACGCGCTGTGGAGTATTATACTTCGCTGCCAGCGAATCCGTCAAGCCATCTGAGCGGGCCTTAGAAAATGAGTGATGCAGGTGGAGTGAGCCAAACAACTCATTTTTGAGAAACAAGAACAAGGTGAAAACCTGGAACACAAGCGAAAGATCGATAAAGAATTATTAAGACAAGCAGTGGCGGATAAACCAGGAACGGGGTATTAACCCCTGTGGCACGAATAAAAAGCCCCTAATTCCTTTTAATTAAAAGGAATTAGGGGCCTGGGCGATAGAAGAGTCGAACTTCTGACCCTCAGCGTGTCATACTGATGCTCTAACCAACTGAGCTAACCGCCCAAATAAACACACCACATCGAGCGGCGTTAATTCAAAAAATCCAACAGGGCCAAGCGCCAACAAAGGCTTCCACCGCCTTGAGGCGGGCTGAATTTATCCAACGCAGTGTACCACTTCAAATAACGGCTTTATGTTCTTCCAAATGGAAAACTGTTATAAGCGCCGCTTATTCAGATATATCAACAGACAAAGCGTAAATTATGAGACATATTCCCACAGTGCGGACAGCTTTAACTATCCCCACTGCGCCGTTCTTGAACATTTTCCCAAAGAAAAAAACGCCAAGCCCTCTCCGGGTGTTTACGACATCCGGCGCGAAGCGCCGGATGTGCCGCAGGCTAAGGGCGCATCAGCGCCCGCAACGTAAACACCCGCGTTAAACGAAGTTCGCGAAGCGAATTTCGTTTAACGGTAATGTATGCGCCGTTTTAATGGCGCATACATTATTTTATCCGCTCACGGATGGCGACATTTACCTCTATTTTTCCATTGGACCCCAGTTCCATGGGAACAATAAGGGCTTCCACCTCACCAAGGTTGGTTGAAACCTCCATGTTTTCACCGGTAAAAAGGGCTGGCGGGGTAAGATCGAATTTAAAACCAAGATCGTGCAGTTTGGTAACAGCCTGGGCTGTAATCATGTTGGCAAGCTCCTGGATAGTAGCCTTGGCAAGCTCATCAAGAACGGTGAATTTCTCACTATTCATAGCGCCTGCTACCGCCAAGGCACTCTCCTTGGTCATGTCGAAAAGTACCCGTCCTTCCACATCGCCGGCAAGACCAACCAGTGCGGCAACGCCCATGATCGACATGGTTGTGGATTTCAGGTAAATCTCACCCCGTTTGACATCGGAATCCATAACTTCCTTAAGAACGGTAAAAGCGGATTCAACAAAGGGGTTGATATATTCAACTCTCATAATACACTCCTTCTATATTATTACGCCATGCGCATATACGCTGAAACCGGATCGTTAGACATTGAATGCCAGCCGTCTCCGGGTAGTTCCTCATTTCTTCCCATAAACACAATTCCCCGGTTTTTCAGTTTTTCCCCAAAACCGGCAACCGCCTTGTTCTGGTCCTGCTCCGAAAGGAACGAAAGTATATCACGGGCAAGAATCATATCCAATTCTGGCAAAGGGGTCTCATTCAGAATATCATGGTACTCAAAAACTATTGAATCCTTAATAATCTGATTAAAGGAATACCCGTTCTTCCCCTTAACCATAAACGACCTGCAATACTCAGGAACATCATCCAGATCAAAGACCATATTCGGCGCCTGGGATATGGCCATAATATCATTATCATTGGCCCATATCTTGATATGCCCGTCAGGATACCTGCTCTTTAGTATACACGCAAATGAAAAAGTTTCATAGCCCTTGCCGCAGCCAACATTCCATATTTGAATATTATTGGAAGAAAGATTTGGCAGCACGCCTTTTACCGAAGCGGCATAGTCATCGTCCCAGAAGATACCGGTATAGGGCGAATGGAAGGGGCCAATGAACTCATCCGCATCGGACGCCCCCTTTAGCTGAAGATCGTCCCCGCTGCGGCCAATGCTCCATTCGGCAAAGCGTTTGCGCACCCATGTTTCATTAATCGATGACATGCTAAAGCGTCTAAGGGCCGAAAGACCTTCTTTTATAAAGCCGATGGCCGTATCTGTGGTGGCGGCGCGCTGTTCCTGCGTCTGTTCCGCAGGAGTAGGCGGCGGCGGTACAAAATAGTCGCCGCCTTCACTCTGCACGCCTGTACGGGTTTTTCCTTTGTCATCCTCATTCTGGCTAAATATCCGCACCACATCAAGAATAATGTACAGATCGCCCTGCTTCTCTACAACACCACTGATAAATTTGATATTAATGTCGCCAAAAATAGGGTGCGGGGGCTGAATTGTTTCGTGGTTAATCCCCACTACCTTGTCGATTTTGTCAACAATGGTTCCATACACCTGCTCGTTGATTCGAAGAATCAGCATGTTTTCCTGACCATCGATCTTTTTATCCTGCGGTAAATGAAAGAAGGTTCTCAGGTCAATAATGGGAATAATATCCCCCCGCAGATTGTACACGCCCCGGACAAATGAGGCGGCATTGGGTACGTAGGTAAATTTATCGGCTTTGGCGATTTCCTTGACATTCATAATGTCAACGCCGTAGTCCTTTCCCGCCAGGGAAAAAGTGACCATCTTAAAATCGACTGTATCACCCCGTTCTTTTTGTTCCTGCAGCTCCGCGTTTAGCTGGGCCAGGTCTTTTACTATTGTCGCTGCCATGTGCACCTACCGTATTGAAGCTTCGCGGACTCTCCGCTGCTCCATTTCCTTTTTGAGTCCCAATTCCAGCAGCTGGCTGACATCGATAATAAGGGAAACCGAACCATCGCCCAATATAGATGCCCCGGCAATTCCGGGGGAATTGGTAAACTGATCCCGCAGGGGCTTTATGACCACATCTTCTTCGCCAATCAGGCTATCCACCATAAAGCCCATTTTCTTTTCCGCAGTGCCCACAATAACAATAAAATTGTAATCGGTCTGCTCCTCGGTTTTGATGCCGAAAAGCCGGTTAAGCCGCAGCAGAGAGATAACATCGTTGCGGATATTGAACACTTCGTAGTTATCGATTTTTTTGATTTCTTCGGGTTTGATCCGCAGACTCTCGATAACCGAAGTGATGGGAATGGAATAAATTTCCTGCCCCACCCGCACCAGCAGGCCCTGAATAATCGCCAGAGTAAGGGGTAATTTAATGGTGAATTTGGTTCCCTTGCCATGCTCGGAACTAACCGTTACCGTGCCGTTAAGTTTGTCGATCTGGCGGCGCACTACGTCCAGGCCAACGCCCCGGCCCGAAATACTGGTGATCTGTTTGGCGGTGGAGAAACCAGGCTCAAAAATAAGGTTGTAGGCTTCCGGGTCGGTAAGTATCTTGTTTGGGCTGATAATTCCCCGCTCCACCGCTTTTGCCTTGACCGCTTCAACATCAATGCCTTTGCCGTCGTCGGCAATCTCGATAACGATCATGTTGCCTTCGTTGGTGGCTTTGAGCAGCACCATGCCTTCTTCCGGTTTACCGGCGGCCTTCCGCGCTTCCTGGGATTCAATACCATGATCAATGGAGTTTCGGACCGAGTGCATGATTGGATCAAGCAGATCCTCTATAACTGATTTGTCAAGCTCAGTTTCCTCGCCTTCGATAACCAGGTTGATCTTTTTGTTGAGGCTTTTGGAAAGGTCCCGAACCAGCCGGGGGAAACGGCTGAATATCTGGCTGATGGGCACCATACGTATCCGCATAACGCCTTCCTGCAGCTCGCCGGTGATTCGGCCAAGGTTCTGAGAAGTAGAGCGGAATTTGCCCATATTGTTTTTAAAAGAAGCCTCGAAACCATCAAAAAGGGCAAAAATATCCCCGTAGGATTCGTTTATTTCTTTGCGGACATCCTTAACAGATTTACCGCCCTGAATGCTTTCAAGGTAGTTAGGCAGGCTGTCAAAAAGGTCTTTGATTTTTTCCCGGTACTGGGTTTCGATGTCGTGCAGTTGGATCACCATATCGTTGAACTGGTTACTGATCTGGTTAAAGGTTGCCTTGGTGATAACGGTTTCGGAAACCAGGTTAAGGAGATCGTCTATCCGTTTGGAGTCCACCCGCAGAATAGAGCCTGCTTCCTTACCGGCTTTTTTCGCGTCTTCCGCGCCTGCGGCGGAAGTCTTTGTGGGCGCTGCGGCTGGAGCCGCTGAAGCCACGGGCGCTGCCGCCTGCGCTACAGGAGCCGGTTTTGGCGCGGGCGCCGCAGCAGGGGCCGGGGCTGGTTTTGCCGCCGGAGTGGGCTGCAAGGAAGCAATATCGGCAACATCCGCATCAAGCGAAACATCGGGTATGATCACGGATTTTTTTAATTCATCGGGTTTTTGCCGGGTAGCAACATAGTAATCAACCGTGGGGAAAAAATTATCTTCATATAATTGTTCAAAATCCGGCGTAGTTTTGAGTATAGTTCCATTGTTTTTAAGCGCCGCATAAATCTGAATGCCGCCCACGGTGTTCATAAGGCTGTTTTCGTCAAATTTGACCGTAACCCGGTATATTGGCATACCGCCGTCAACCGATTCTTTTAGTTCGTTAAGCTCGTCCTCGGTAAGAGCGGAACCGGCGGCTGCCGGTTTGGCTGCAACGGGCGCTGGAGCCGGCGCAGAAACAGGCTTGGCAGGCGCTTTTGCCGCCCCTTTTTTACGGCTTGAACCTTCGGGCAGCAAGGCCGAAAGGCGGCCTTCGATTTCGGAGGTATCTTCCTGATAAACCGCCCCTTCCATCCGCTGGCCAAGCATTGCCTTGATGACGTCGATGGCTGAAAGCAGGGTATCCACCACATCTTCGTTAACCACCAGCTGATCCGAGCGGATGGCGTCAAGCACGTCTTCCACGAGGTGGGTGAAATGGGATAATTCCATCATTTCCACAGTAGCGGAGCCCCCCTTTAGGGTATGCGCCGCCCGGAAAATCTCGTCTACCGCGTCTTTATTGGCGCCCTCGTTCTCAAGAACCAAAATATTTTGCTCCAGCGTGTCCACCTGCATCTGGGCTTCGCTGAAAAAATCCTTGAGCAATTCCTCGTTATTGGGATCAAGATAGTCACTCATATACAGTAACTATCTAACGAAAATCGTGTTAAGTCAAGAGATGAATACGGGGAGGCATTGTTTTTATACTTCTTTATGGCAAAATATTGGATTCGCTGTTTTGGGGATAAAAGCGCCTGCGGGCGGGCCAGGGCTGGTCTTCCGCAGAGCTGAGGCCCTATCGGCCAATCCAGGGAAGCGCAGGGCCGCCGCATTTGCTTTTTTGTTTCCAGAAAACTATTGAAGCAATCTTGGTTGAATGAATCGGTAGTTCCCCAGAAAACATCAAAAAATCGAATTCTTTACCGTATAGACAATGTAAAATTGCATTATTCGGGCCAAAGGGATTGTATGCCCCCTGTTCGTTGCAAGTGTAAGCTTCAGGGCGGAAAAGGGAGGCTTCACCGCTGCCCTGGATATGGTAGCATCTGCCCCCGATGATAAAGATAGACGGGGATGCGGCAGCAAACATCGTTTTGGCCGCCTGTGGAGCGCCGCCTGATAGCCATTGCCGATGCTTCGGTCCATTGACGATAAAATTACAGAAGATGTAGTGCTACCGGAAGCCACGCTTGTAAGCAAGCGAGCGAAGTATGCTGTGGCAATGGAAGACGTATTAGAGGTGTACCGGCGTCCGTACGAAGGGAAAGGAACGGGGCCTGTTTGGACAAGACGAACCGGCAGCTTATCGGGGAAAGCCCGTGGTCCTACAGGTGAAATCCCATTATACCCATACAAATAAAGATAATACTGATGACAATCTCAATACCCATACGCTGAGTCATTATACGTGCGCCTGAGGGAATAATTTGAGACACACCTTACGCCGAAGCATGATAGTGATGCGCCATTGTCCTTTGACAAAAATTGTAAAATCCAATATGATTAAACAAATTTTATGGAGGATATAAAATGGAAAAACTCATGATTATGAATGAACGGTTGTATTTACGTTCACCCAGTATCAATGTATGTTTTAGGCTCATCGTTGCAGGAATATTTGATAACACAATCATCGAACAAGCCTTGAAAAAAGTTTGTGTAAAACACCCTTTGTTGAATTGTTCTATAGAAACCGATAATGATAATAATGCATGGTTTGTTGAAAATAGTTCCATCGGAATTGAATACTATAGATCAGATGAAATGGACTGGCAAACATGGTATAAAAAAGCTGACAATATTCCGTTTGATTTTTCAAAAGGGCCTTTGGCTCAATTTTGTATAATTATTGGCAAAAATACGGAAATAATAATATTTGGGCATCATATTATTGGTGACGGTATAGGTTATTTGAATTTAGTTAAAGATATATTGTCGGCACTGGATAATCAAATTGATATAACTCCCCAAATACCGCCGTCTGAACCAACCGATAGGTATTTTACGGAAACAGTATTATTGGATACCCAAACAAAATCTTACGCCGCTTGGCTTAATACAGAATGGAGAAAAAACCGGCTTCATTTTTCTGAAAAAGATTATCTGGCGTTTTTTGAACAATATCGAAAAAAATATATTCCAAATCTTTATATGGCTTCACTTGAAGGGGATGATGTAAAGCAATTACTGGAAACAAGCAAATCAAACGGCTTAACGGTAAATGAAATTATCGCGTCTGCATTTTCTGTCGCAATGCTGGAAATACTTGGCGGCAAAGACCTTCGTCTTGGAGTTGCGGCAAATATCCGCAGTGAATTGGTGTCAAAGCCGGCTAATTGCATGGGAAATTATGTTACCGGAATATCGGCAAAGATACATTATAAGCCGGAAAACACTTTTTTCGAAAACGCAAAAAATATTGCGGCAATATTAAGCGAACAATTAAAAAATGTAAAAAACCGGCATTTGGTTGTACATTTTCTTAATGAATTTGATAAGGACTTGATAGAATCAACAATGTTTGCGGCTTATGGGAATTTTGATAACCCCATAGCAAAGAAACTTGCCGAATTGCTTGGAGAACAAATGCACAATAAGGGCCTGGGCATTTCAAATTTGGGAAGGCATGATTTTAATGATTTTGAAAAAATAAAAGTTATGGACATACAATTTATTGGACCGGCATTTCCCGCTAATTTATTAACAGTTGGTGTTATTACTGTAAATAACAAAATTAATTTGTGCCTAAGATATAACGAAGGAGAAATAACACAGGATGTGATAAAAGAAATTTATCAAAAAAGTATTGAATTAATCAACAACCTCGCCCTGAAGGGCTAAACTTGATCCACAGAATATTTTGACGCAAGAATACACTCAACACTGCATAAAGTTTCTGCAGAGTGGGGGCGGCGGCAGGCTAAAAACATCTGGAATTCTCCGCCGGAGCATACTGATCAATAACGGCAGCCTATAAGGGCTGAACCTTAGCTGGAGTAAAAGCCGCCCGGCGGGATAACGATAACTTAAAAGCGCATAATTCGCTTGTCTGCCATTGTTTTGATATCAAGATAGAGCCGGGCGGGAGATGCGTAGACGAATTCTACGGCGCACATACGGCGGCCTAAAGGCCGCCTACCGTTTTTGGCATACCGAGGCAGGTACTAGTGCTATACCATGCTAACATTATTCAGCTACGCCCCTTGACGGGGCGCGGATACCTGGGTGGCGCACATACGGCGGCCTAAAGGCCGCCTACCGGTTTTGGCATACAGTGGCCGTTACTGGTGCTACACCATGCTAACGTTATTCAGCTACGCCCCTTGACGGGGCGCGGGCATTTGGTGGATTTTTAGCCTGCCACTGCCCTCACCCTGCAGGGTTTACAGCGGGCTATTTTTTTATGGGTCTAGTTTGGCCTGAAGGGTCTGGGTATGTTGTTTTGGTAAGGTATATGTCTCAGGGTCCATACCCTTTATAAGGCCCTAAAGGGTAGGCTATGTTGCTCTCCTGATGTGGTTGCACTCAGCGGCCTAATACTTTTTAACCGCCTACAGGACAGAGTATTAAACCCCTTCGGCACGAATAAAGAAGAATTGATGCGAATGGCTGCGGAACACCCGGACTGGTATTTGCAGGAGTTTGCCGAAGCGTTCAATGTTTGCCATCAGGCAATACAACAAATGTTCAAGAGATTAGGTGTTACCCATAAAAAAACATCCACGTACTCGGAGAAGTCAGAAGATAAACGGAAGGAGTATTTAAGGCAGGCCGCTCAAATATCCGAAGGAAAACAGGTTTATGTTGGTGAATGTGGAATAAATACACATTTATAGTAAAATAAGTTAAGTAACTGGAATAAAGGATCGATACATAAAATATGGCATACAGTATGGACTACAAGAAAAGAGCGGTGGCCTATAAGCAGGCAGGCCATACCTTCAAGCAGTTAAAGGAAGCGTTTGGTATACCTTCTGAAACGTATTATGGCTGGAACGAAAAACTTCACAGCGGGTATTACGATCTACCAATCAAACGGGAACGCAAACGGAAGATAGATAAAGAAGCGTTACGACAAGCGGTGGCGGATAAACCGGATGCTTTTCTTAAAGAATACGCCGAACAATTCGGATGTACGGCGACTGCGGTATTTTATGCGCTTGAAAAACTGGGCATAACCCGAAAAAAAGTCGTTCCACCTAGTACGAAAAATCTGAGGAACGCCAGGCTGAATATAAGGCAAAGATAAAGCGGGTTCCGCTTAAGAAACGGGTGTATGTGGGCGAAAGCGGGGGTAAGTACATCCTTACAGAGCGAATAGAGTGAAGCGGTCGATGACATCAAAAGAGGAAATCACTTTGAACGGGTAAAGGCCGTGGGCGCTCTGTGCGCTGGAATGCATTGCATTATTGAATGGTACCAACAGATGACCGACAGTGAGTTTTTGAACGATGGTTTACCGGCTGTTTGCCTACGGCAATACCCAAAGGGCATACGGTAATCATGGACAATACGCCGTTCCACCGGAAGAACAGACTGCGCAAACTGGACAGAGGCAAAGTGCGCCTGCTCTTTATGCCGCCGTATTCACCAGACTATAACCTGATAGAAAATCATGGGTGAACATGAAACGGTTTCTTCGTAATAACTCGCAAGATTTTCAACTGGTCAATTCGGTTATCTATCGAGGCTGTTGCAAAACTTCAGTTTTGGAACAGCGGCCTCTTAAAAATGCGCGTTTCGTAAGGCTTTAGCCTGAGAAACCGCAAGAGCCTGTGCAAAACCAACCGGGTTTTGCAACAGGCTCTATCATCAGGGTATTGCATTTCTTGACCGCCGCCCTCCGGGTAGTCTCCCGGTATTATATGCCGCCCGCCCACATCGTAAGTCTGGTAGTACCAGATAATCTTGCCTGAAGCCATCTCCCGCGGAAACACCGTAAAATCGTCCTTAAACCCTCATAGAACCCTCATTTTTCGAAATGTTGTTGCGGACAAGCCCAGTCATCACGGACTGGCAGCGCTAAATTTATGTAAAATAAGGAATTAACACGCTTTACATCTTCCTGCATTAGGAAAAATCCGCAATTTCACACAACTTTGGAATTGCTTGGGGAGTAAAAAAGGGGAGTGAGGGGATAGTGACAGGATTTCATTGGGGGGTACTGTATTCATAAAAAAATAAAAAAATTTTTCAAAAAACCCTTGCATTCTTATTTTGATATACGATAATTATAAGTGAAAGGGCCAGTTGCTATGCTCACCGGGTTTGCAAGTGGTTGTATATTTTTACCAGTTGAATTTCAAAATCCAGCGGGGGTTTTGAAACTGGTACGGTTTACTGGCGGAGTATGAATATGGCTGTTTTAATTAACAAGTGTGTTCTTCCTTTTGGTACTGGCTACAGTCCGGTGGCTGGTGTAATAACACGCTCAATGTTTATGCATCCTGTTTATCCGTGTGTAACTTCCAATAGAGCGGCGTTGTTTTTCTTAACATAGGGCGGTCTCCTCGGCGGGTGTCGTGGCCGGATTCGTCTTTCCGCAACACCCGCTTCTTATTTTTCTTTTGGCCTCTCTTGCGGGGGTTTCAGATGGATTCGTCTATCCGAGACACCCGCTTTTTTTTGCTTTTTGTGGCGCTATGCGGTTTCTCTTTTTGAGTAATTGTGTTATAGTTAAATTATGTCTGATACACTCCCCCCCCTGTACGTAATTGACGCCTATGGACTTATTTACCGTTCCTATTTTGCCTTTCTTACCCGGCCCCTGCGGAACAGCGCCGGACGCAATGTTTCGGCACTGTTTGGGTTTGCCCGAACGGTGACGAGTTTGCTGTACGATGGCGCTCCGCTTGTTGACGCCAAAGGGCAGCTTAAACAAATAGCGGAAAAGCCGCTGCTTTTGGCGGCGATTTTCGATTCGCGTGTCCCAACTTTTCGGCATAAAAAATATCCCGAATACAAGGCTACCCGCCAGAAAGCGCCGGACGATCTGCACACGCAGGTCCCGCTGGTAGAAGAATTTTTATCCGCCCTGGGTGTTCCTTCCCTGCGGGTAGATGGTTTCGAGGCAGATGATATTATCGCAACGCTGGTAAAAATGTGCCGGCAGGAAAAAAGGCAGTGTTATATTATTTCTTCCGATAAAGACCTTTTGCAGTTGGTTGGAGACGGCATTTTTGAACTAAGGCCGTTTAAGGCGGTAAAGGGCGAGGGCGGTTCAGCAGCAGGTAATTCCGGCGGGGCTCCGGTATGGGAACTGATAGGCCCTGCCGAGGTAAAAGTTGAATGGGGGGTTGCGCCGGAAAAGGTGCTGGATATGCTTTCGCTTGCCGGCGATTCTTCTGACAATGTGCCGGGTGTAAAAGGTATTGGGATAAAAACCGCGGCGGATATGATTAACCGCTACGGAACCCTGGATGCAGTTTACCAGAATATTGCCGGTATTGAAGGGGCGCGGGGCAGGAGACTTGCCGAAGGACAGGAAAGCGCCTATTTTTCCCGTTCGTTGATTCAGCTTGTAACCGATATTCCCTTGCCGGTAAACAATATCGAAGCGCTTTCCCTGGAAAACCTTAACCGCCCGGCTGGGGCGAGGGTGCTGTTCCGGGAGGGTATCCGCCAAAGCGCCAAGCTGCTTGATCCCGATGTTGGCCACGCCGGTTCCGGCGAAAACATGGGCCTTGAGCCGGGCAGCGCAGCGGGAAACAGCCAGGATTCCGCCTCCGAATTCGAGGCCCCGCAGTTTTTTGCCACGGACAAGTCGCTGCTGGGCGAGGGCGCCTACAAAATTGTTCTCGATTTGGCTGAATTAAAATCGATTTTTACCGGGGCGCAAAAAAACAAACTGCTTGCCCTGGATTTTGAAACCGATTCCCTTGACGCCTGGAATTCCCGGCCCATTGGCATTTCGCTGGCGGTTGAGCCGCGCATGGCGTTTTATGTTCCGGTAGCGCCCCACGGCGTTGATACCGGCGAGCGCTGCGACGATTTTCTTGAGCCGGAAAAGGTCCGCGCTTTGCTTGCCCCGCTGCTGGCCGACCCCCAAATGACCATCGTTGCGCATAACGCCAAATTTGACTACAAGGTAAGCCGGGGCTGGGGCATAGACCGCTGGCAGTGCAGAATATGGGACACCATGGTGGCCTCTTGGCTTGCCGATCCCGAGCGGAACAACTATTCGCTGGATTCCCTTGCCGCCTACACTTTTGACTATTCGCCAATCGCCTACTTTGACATTGTGCCCAAGGGCAGTACCTTTGACACAGTTCCCCTGGAAACGGCGGCCCGTTATTCGGCGGAAGACGCGGACCTTTGCCTGCGGCTAAAGCATCACCTTGAGCCGCAGTTGGCAAAAATCGAAGCTGTGGGACTGTTCGAAAATCTGGAAATGCCCCTGCTGCCGATTCTTGGCGAAATGGAAGGGGTGGGCATTAAAATAGAACCAAAATCGCTTAACGCCTATGGCAGGGAACTTGAAAGCGAACTGAACGATATTCAGAACGAAACATGGAAAACCGTAGGTCACGAATTTAACCTTGCCTCTACCAGGCAGCTCCAGGAAGTGCTTTTTATTGAACGCAAACTTAAGCCGGGAAAAAAAACCAAAACCGGCTATTCTACCGATGTCGCGGTTCTTGAAGAGCTTGCCCGCGAAGACGCGGTTCCGGCGCTGATTCTTCGGCACCGCACATTGGCAAAGCTCAAGTCAACCTACGTTGATACTTTGGCGGACATGGCCGACAAAGAAGGGCGGCTGCACACCAACTTTGTTCAGACCGGAACCGCCACAGGCCGCCTTTCCAGCCGCGAACCGAATTTGCAAAACATTCCCATTCGCGCCGAAGAAGGCCGCCGTATCCGCGAGGCATTTGTTGCCAAACCGGGGCATTTGTTAATATCTGCCGACTACAGCCAGATAGAGCTGGTGGTGTTGGCGCATCTTTCCCGCGATGAAAACCTTATCGCTTCTTTTGAGGAAGGCAAGGATGTTCATGCCCGCACAGCAGCGCTTATTTTTGGCATTGACGAAAGCGATGTAAAAAGCGAGCAGCGGCGCATTGCCAAAACCATCAACTTTGGGGTGATGTACGGTATGAGCGCCTTTCGTCTTGCCAATGAGCTAAACATTAGTCGTACCAGCGCCGCCGGTTTTATCGAGGCCTATTTTAAAACGTATTCGGGGGTGCGCAGTTTTATCGAAGACCTTATTTTTAAAACCGAAAAATGCGGCTATGCCTCGACAATTCTGGGCCGCCGGCGCTATATTCGCACTATTAATTCCCGGAACAAAACCGAAAAAGCCGCCGCCGAGCGCGTAGCGGTTAACACACCCATTCAGGGTTCCGCCGCCGATATTGTTAAAACCGCTATGCTTAATCTGGACAAGCGGCTTACCGCCGAAAAAAGCCCCGCCCGCCTGCTGTTGCAGGTTCATGATGAACTTATTCTGGAATGTCTCAAAGAGGCTGCGGAGGAAACCGCCGGCCTGGTCAAGGCCGAAATGGAACAGGCGGTTAAGCTATGCATACCCCTTCGGGTAAGCGTGGAGCTTGGCAAAAAGTGGGGCGATTTTCATTAGGGAAGAGCTGATTGGAATGCCTCTTTCATACTCTGCATCTTGCCCTAAACTTGACCCACAAAAAAATAGCCCAGTGTAAACCCTGTAGGGTGAGGGCAGCGGTAGGCTAAAAACGCACCAAGTACCGTGCCCCGTCAAGGGGCGTAGCTGAATAACGTTAGCATGGTGTACGCCAGTAGGCGCCACTGTATGCCAAAAACGGCAGGCGGACTTTAGGCCGCCGTATGTGCGCCTCCCGAACAACGCCCCCGCTTCCTCTCTTCCCTCGCAATGCTCCTCCCCCCAAACTTTTTTCAAATTCCGGTAACTTTCACTTGACGGTTTTTATCTTTTTATGCTACATTGAAACAAACCGCCGCCAGTAACGCCGTTGTCGCATACGTGCGGCGCAGCAAGCCGGGGAAACCACAGGCAAAGCCCCAAACTCCCGTGCCTGCGCCCCAAAGGGCAGGCGGGAAACTACAGAAAGAGAGGATTTACTGACCCGGCAATAAAATACATAAATCAAGCGGCGTAACTAATAGCCGCATCTTCGAAATACTTCATGATGCGCTGCGGAGTCTTGTTTAACATTTTCATGTGCTCTTCCGTGG
>JAITHQ010000049.1 GCA_031279925.1 Treponema sp.
ATCTGAAAACCGGTATAACGCTTTCTTTACACGATTTTCAGGCGCTGCCCGGCGGGGAAGCAAACGCCGAAGCGGAATGGGACGAGGAATTTTTGCACTACCTGCCGCACCTGCAAAACGATGATTTTATCGGGGTGCAAAATTATTCCCGCAAACTGGTGGGGCCGGAAGGAACACTGCCGCCGCCTGATGGGGCAAAGCTGACCCAGATGGGCTACGAGTATTATCCCCAATCTATCGGTAATGTCGTACGCTATACCGCCCGGCATTGGGACAAGCCGATTCTTGTTACGGAAAACGGCGCGGCCTTGTTAGACGACACGGAACGCCTTGAGTTTATCCGGCAGGCGCTGGAAAGCGTACAGTCCTGTATCGCTGACCAGATTCCGGTACAGGGTTATCTGTACTGGACTTTGCTGGACAATTTTGAGTGGATGCTTGGGTTTGAGCCGAAATTCGGCCTTATCGAAGTTGACCGGCGGACGCAAAAACGGACGCCGAAAGAAAGTTTGAACTATCTGGGGAGTTTTGCCCCGGTAAAACAACAGGGGAAATAACCCCAAAAAACACAATGGGAGAGATTATTATGAGTGAAAAAAAACTGAAAGAGAAAAACCCCGACCGGCTGCCGGTGGGTAAATTTTTCGCGTGGAAAACCAGGGATATTGCTCTGGCCTGCGTTACGGTGGTCATGGGGTTCCTGACTATGTTTTGCACGGATTATCTGGGGATGCCCGCCGCTCTGGTGGGTACGCTGCTGCTGGCGGGCAGGGTTTTTGACGGGGTAACCGACCTTGTGTCCGGTTTTTTGATTGACAATACCAATACCCGCTTTGGCAAGGGCCGCCCCTATGAGTGGTGTATTATCGGATCATGGTTAGCCACCATGCTGTTGTTCTTCTGCCCGCCCGAATGGAGCATAACGGTTAAATCAATCTGGGTCTTTATCATGTACAATCTTGCCTTCTCCATATTCAACACCCTGCTTTTAACCGCCCAGACGCCCTACATGATACGCGCCTTTGGACGGCGCATGGTTATCGCCAAAGTCGGTTCTTATGGCGGTATTGTTACCATGATTGGCTCAATGGCGGTTTCCATTTCCTTCCCTATGCTGATGGCAAAACTTGCAAAAGAACCCGGCGGCTGGCGCAATCTGATTATGATTTACGCTCTCCCGCTGGCGCTTCTTGGCATACTGCGTTTCTTTTTTGTAAAGGAAGACCAGTCTATTGACGCGGGAAAAACCGGGCAAAAAATACATCTGAAAGAAATGTTCCAGATGTTCAAGACAAACAAGTACGCATGGTTTTACGCCGGGGTGAACGGGCTGTTTCAGATGATTGTGGGCATGAATGTTGCCACCTATTATTTCAAATATATTATCGGCAATATCGCCGCTATGGGCCCCTTTTCCGTGCTGGGCATCGCTATCCTGCCGGTAAGTTTTCTCTTTCCGGTTCTGCTGAAAAAAATGGGGCTGTCCAAACTCATCCAGATTACCGCTGTCCTGGCGGTTATTGGTTACGCCATTAACTTTTTTGCCCTTAACCGGATTCCGTTCCTTATCGCGGGTAGTATCTGTGCCTCGGTTATAACGCTGCCCCTTTCGTACCTGGTGGCTTTGATTATTATGCAGCTTGCCAACTACAACGAATGGAAGGGCCTGCCCCGCCTTGAGGGAACGTCTACCGTGGTGGTTCAATTCGTGAGTAAGGTAATGAACGGCGTTGGTACGGGGCTGTTGGGTATTCTGCTGGGCAAGGCGGGCTATGACGGCGCGCTGCAAACCCAAAGCGAAAGCGCCGTATTTATGATACGCAGCCTGTATACGCTGATTCCGCTTGCCTGTATGGTGGGTATTATCATTTTTATTACCGCCTATTCCAAACTGGAGAAGATGAGCCCCCAGATTGAAGCGGAACTTAAAGATCGCCGGGCCGCCACGGAAACGGTACAGGCGTAAAGGAAATGGCAATGAAATACTTTTGCAACCCGCTTAATGTTGAATACCAGTACCAGTTCAACAAACGCCGGGAGGGTGGCGGCATTTCCGTCTCCCGCGAGGCGGCGGACCCGTCGATGATTCTGTTCAAGGGAAGGTATTACATCTTCCCCTCAATGACCTGCGGGTTTCTGTACAGTGATGATTTAGCGGAGTGGAAATTTCACCCGCTTAAAAATATTCCCGCCTACGACTACGCGCCGGACGTATGCGCCGCCGGGGACTATGTTTACTTCTGCGCGTCAAGTTACGAGCACAGCAGGTTCTACCGGACAAAGAATTTGTTCAGTGATACGTTTGAACAGTTTGACAGCGCGTTCCCGTTCTGGGACCCGAAACTGTTTGCCGATGATGACGGCAGGCTGTATTTCTACTGGGGCTGCGGCGCGGCTTCGCCGATTTACGGTATTGAATTAAGCCCCACAGACTTACAGCCCATTGGAGAACGAAAAGAACTTATTCTCTGCGATGAAAGCATCAAAGGCTTTGAACGGCGGGGTGAAGACCATAGCCACCAAAAGCCCGATCCCGCAACGGTTGAAGCGGCGCTGCAAGCAATGGAAGCGCAGAATATGTCCGAAGAATTGAAGCAGGCCGCGAAGGGCTATCTTTTGGGGCTGCCCTATAACGAAGGGGCCTGGATGACCAAGCACGGGGGCAAATATTATTTGCAATACGCCACGCCCGGTTCGCAGTTTAATATTTACTGCGACGCCGTATATGTAAGTGATAAACCCCTGGACGGTTTTGTTATCGCACAGAACAATCCGTTTTCGTATAAGCCGGGCGGGTTTTTGCCGGGGGCCGGACACGGTTCGACCATGGAAGACAAGAACGGGAATTACTGGCATACCTCAACCATGCGGATAAGTATTAACCACAATTTTGAACGGCGTATCGGTTTGTGGCGGGCCGGGTTTGACGAAACAGGCGAGATGTTTTGCGATCAGCGGTACGGCGATTTTCCGTTCAGAGTTGACCAGCAGCCCTGGGAAAAGCCGGATTTTATGCTGCTTTCCTATGGCAAAACGGCAAAGGCTTCTTCGTATGCGGAGGGAAAAACGCCGGACAAGGCGTTTGACGAAAATGCGCAGACCTGGTGGCGGGCGGCTGTAAACACCAGCGGCGAATGGCTGGAAGTTGATTTGGACAAAGCATACGATGTCCGGGCGGTGCAGATCAATTTTGCCGATGACGGATTATCCCTGCCATTACCGCAGGGCGCGGCGCTTACCGGGGCGCTGCACCAGGAACGGTGGATTGACGAAACCCATCAGCCTACCCGCTGGCTTTTGGAAGGTTCTGTTGACGGCAAAAACTATTTTGTTATTCAGGATAAAAGCGCCGTTACCAGCGATTTGCCCCATGACCTTGTTGTCCGTGAAGACGGCGTTACGGCGCGGTATATAAAACTTACGGTAATAGCGCTGCCCTATTCACAAGCCGCTTGCGTTTCGGGCCTGCGGGTATTCGGCCTTGGGCATGGGGAAGTGCCCGCCGCCGCCGGAAAGGTGGAAACGGTATGGGAGAGCGATATTGACATCAGCGTAAGCTGGAACGGAAACGCAACGGGCTACAATGTGCTGTGGGGCTTTGCGGCGGATAAACTGTATCACAGTTACCAGGTGTTTGATACAAAAGTTAAAATCGGCGGACTGGTTAAAGGCCAGCCGGTATATCTGCGTGGTGACAGTTTTAACGAAAGCGGCATTACCGAAGGTAAGCCGGTTAAGTTGTAAGGAGAATGAATTATGAACTGGCAGGCACAATGGATAAACCCGGAAGTTTCGCCGGATACGGAAAAGCGCAGGCGGGCAAGCTATCTGCGCCGTTCTTTTACTGTTGAAAAAACGCAAAACGCGAAGCTGTATATCACCGCCCACGGAATCTACAATGCGCGGCTGAACGGCGAAGAAGTACCAGGTTTTGTACTCGCCCCCGGAACGGCGCAGTACAACAAACGGCTTCCGTTTCAGGAATATGACGTAAGCGGGCATCTCAAACCCGGTAAAAACGAAATTGTTGTTAGCATCGGCGACGGCTGGTATCGCGGCAGTATGGGCAATGACATGACCATAAACAATTTTGGCACAGATGCCGCGCTCCTATGCCAGCTTGAAATTGACGGGGCTGTTGTTCTTGCAAGTGACGCAGACTGGCAGGCAAGCCAGAACGGGGCGCTGGGGCTTAACGACATGATGAAGGGCGAGGAATATGACGCCCGGAACGAAGTCATCACCGATTGGCATTCCGTAAGGCTTGAGGATTTTGGTTTTGATAATCTTGTCGAACAGTCAAGCCCGCCAATCACGGCGCATGAAAAGTTCTCCGCAAAAATTTTCACCGCACCAAATGGCGATACGGTTCTTGACTTTGGCCAGAATTTCGCAGGCTTTGTTGAATTTGAACTGAACGCACGGGCGGGGCAGACCATCACTTTGCAGCACGGCGAGACCCTGGACGCGGAGGGGAATTTTACCATTGCGAATTTTCAGAATTCCCGCAATCCCCATTGCTGTCAAAAAGTGATATATACCTGCAAAGACGGGCTGAACCGCTACCGCCCGTCCAAGTGCTATTTTGGGTTCCGGTATGTGAAAGTTGAAAGCGATATTGCGATTAACGGAACGGAATTTACCGGCCTTGCGGTATACTCCGATATTCCGCAGACGGGATTTTTTAGCTGCGGTAACGAAACGGTAAACCGGCTTGTTCATAATACGCTGTGGAGCATGAAAAGCAATTTTGTCGATGTGCCGACCGACTGCCCGACACGGGAAAAGAGCGGGTTTTCCGGGGACTGCCAAGTTTTCACCGATACGGCCATGTATTTAATGGACTGTTATCCGGTGTACCGCAAGTGGCTTTTGGAACAGCAGGCTACGCAATACGAGGACGGCTGTGTAAAGCAAATTGCGCCTGACGGACGCACAGAGCGGCATTTCTGTGACGGCGCTGCGGGCTGGTGCGACTCAATTGAAATTGTACCGTATAAACTGTGGCGGCGCTACAATGACGATACGGCGGTACGTGAAAATTACGACTGCCTTAAAAAATGGCTTAATTTTTGCCTTGAACGCAATAAAACAACCCGTGATGAGTATCAATGGCTTCCTGAAGATTTACAGCCCTTTTTCGCGGACCAGGGTATGCACTGGGGCGAATGGCTGGAACCGGGGGCGGACGTGGTTGCCTATATGACGAATATCGGCCAACACGGGGAGCCGGAGGTGGCAACCGCTTATCTGTCTTACGGCTGCGCTCTGGCGGCGGAGATGGCGGCGCATCTGGACAACACCGAAGACGCCGCGTATTTTTCCAGGGCCGCCGAAAAAGCGAAACAGGCGTACCGGCTGGCGTTTGTCAAAGACGGCATAATCGACTCGCCCCGCCAGTGCCGGTATGTGCGCCCGATTGCGCTTAACCTGCTGACTGAGGACGAAAAGCGGAACAATGCGCGGATATTGGCGCAGAAAATCGCGGAAAACGGCGGCAAGTTAAACACAGGATTTCTGACAACCAGCGAACTGTGCCGGGTACTGACCGATTACGGCCAGACTGAAACCGCCTACCGTCTGCTGCTGCAAACTGAAAGCCCCGGCTGGCTGTACCCGGTTGAGCAAGGGGCAACTACCATTCTGGAGCAATGGGACGGCATTAAAGAAGACGGCGGCGTTGCCGGTTCTTTTAACCACTATTCTTACGGCTCTATTGCAGGCTGGCTGTTCGACCGGGTGTGCGGCATACGCCTTGAATGGGGGGATATTACCATACGGCCTTATCCACACAAAGCATTGGGCCATGCCGAAGCGGTTTATCATTC
>JAITHQ010000075.1 GCA_031279925.1 Treponema sp.
ACAAATCACAAAACGCGGGAAAGCAAAATGAACATCATAAAAGAGTAACATTTAAGGAATTGTTTCATATTGCCGGGGTCAAGCACATTCTTGCCGCGTTTTTCTGTTACTGTACCATAGAAACAACAGCCGGGTTATGGGGAAGCAGTTATCTGGTACTGGTAAAAGCCGTTTCCCCTGACACCGCCGCCCGGTGGATTTCACTGTATTTTATCGGTATAACATTCGGACGTTTTGTTTCCGGCTTCCTGGCTATAAAACTGACTAACCGGCACATGGTGCGTCTTGGACAAACTGTAATATTTTGTGGAATTGTGTTACTGGTTCTGCCTTTTGGGGATATGCTTTTGCTTCCCGGTCTTTTTGTGATTGGCCTTGGCTGCGCCCCGATATTCCCCAGCCTATTACATGAAACCCCTGAAAATTTTGGGACCGAATATTCACAGGCAATCATGGGTATTCAAATGGCAAGCGCGTACATCGGCACAACTTTTATGCCCCCCTTATTCGGGCGGATAGCTTCACAAATTGGTTTTACTGTTTTTCCATTTTTTATCGGAATCATCCTGATAATAAAAATTATCATGATAGAAATACTGAACAAAAAAACACAAAGGAGAATTGAAAATGAACGCCAATATTAAAGATCTGATTAAAAGCATGACCCTTGAAGAAAAAGCCCGGTTGTGCGGCGGTGAGGACTTTTGGCATTTGCGCGGCGTGGACCGTCTGGGAATTCCGCAAGTGATGGTAAGCGACGGTCCCCACGGCCTCCGCAAACAGAAGGATAATCCCGATCATCTGGGGCATAACGACAGCATTAAGGCCGTTTGTTTTCCTGCCGCCTGCGCTACCGCGTCTTCTTTTGACAAGGAACTGCTTCAAAAGATGGGGGAAGCGTTAGGTGAAGAGTGCCAGGCGGAAAATGTATCGGTAATTCTTGGCCCCGCGATAAATATTAAACGAAGCCCGCTCTGCGGCCGTAACTTTGAGTATGTTTCCGAGGACCCTTACCTTGCGGGAAAAAGCGCGGCATCCCTAATCAGGGGGATACAGAGCAAGAATGTGGGGACAAGCCTCAAACATTTTGCGCTCAACAACCAGGAGTTTTTCCGCACCACCGTTGACATTATTGCCGATGAACGGACTGTGCGCGAGATATACCTTGCCGCTTTTGAAACGGCGGTCAAAGAGGCGCGGCCCTGGACGGTAATGTGTTCGTATAACAAAATAAACGGGACCCATTCGCCGGAAAACCATTGGCTGCTTACCGAAGTTCTGCGGGAGGAATGGGGCTTTACGGGCTGTGTTGTCAGCGACTGGTACGGCACAAGTGACCGCGTAGCGGGTATTATGGCCGGACAGGACCTGGAGATGCCCTATTCCGGCGGCCACAATGATAAGGCGCTTGCGGAGGCGGTAACAAATGGAACGCTGCCGGAAACGGTTCTTGACACGGCGGTTGAGCGTATTTTGACATTGATATGTAAATATACCGGTAATCGCATAACAGCGGAATTCGATCATGAGGCGCACCATCTGCTGAGCGCGGAAATCGAAACAGAAAGCGCGGTACTCCTCAAAAATGACGGCGGCCCCGATAATGGGCTGTTGCCGCTCAAAAAGGACGCCCGTATTCTCTTTATCGGCGCTTTTGCCGAACAGCCCCGGTTTCAGGGCGGCGGCAGTTCCCATATAAACGCGCATAAAATAACCGGCGCGCTTGAGGCGGCAAAAACTCGCGGCATTGCGGTGGATTACATTGAGGGCTTTACGGCGGATCAGGAAACCAATAACCCCGCCGCGCTCCAGGCGGCTGTTGAGGCGGCGCAAAAAGCCGACGTGGCGGTTGTGTTCGCGGGGCTTCCAGACAGTATTGAAAGCGAGGCTTACGACCGGGAACACATGAGGCTGCCTGAATGTCAGAATATGCTTATCAATGCGGTTGCCGATGTTCAGCCCAATACCGTTGTGGTTTTGCATAACGGATCGCCGGTGGAGATGCCCTGGATAGGCACAGTGAAATCCGTATTGGAACTGTATCTCGGCGGCCAGGCCGTAGGGGAAGCGGCAATAAGCCTGCTTTTTGGCGAAGCAAATCCTTCCGGTAAACTTGCCGAGACCTTTCCCTTACGCCTTGCAGATACCCCGTGCTACGAACATTTTCCCGGAGACGGAAAAACCGTTCATTATCATGAAAGTATTTTTGTGGGATACCGTTATTATGATTACCGGAACATGGCCGTTCTGTTCCCCTTTGGGCACGGCCTTTCTTACACCACATTTCAATACGGCAATCTGAAACTGGAAAAATCATCCGTTGATTTTGTCAATGGTTCCGAGACTCTCAAGGTGATGGTTGATATTACCAATACCGGCACGGTTGCCGGCAAGGAAGTTGTCCAGCTTTACATTGAAGATAAAACCGGGGCCGCCATTCGCCCGCTTCGTGAACTTAAAGGCTTCGAGAAGCTAAGCCTTGTTCCCGGTGAAACAAAACAGGTAACTTTTACATTGGACAAGCGCAGTTTCGCGTGGTACAGTACCGGGCTTGGCGACTGGTACTGCGCTACAGGCGACTACGGCATCGTTATAGGCGCGTCTTCCCGTGATTTGCGCCTCAACGCTGTTGTTCATGTTAGTTCCAACGTACACCTTCCCCTTCATGTGGATTTGAATACCACGGTGGATATGCTGCTTA
>JAITHQ010000165.1 GCA_031279925.1 Treponema sp.
AACCTGAAGAAGCTGATGGAGGTACTGAAGGAACCAGCCGCGAGGCTTTTGCGGCATTTTTTTATCCGGCTCTTTTTTCTGCCCTTTATGCGCCTAATCCTATTCGTAAGGAGCAACTAATTACAATCCAAGCTGCTTACAGGTATCGTAGTATTCCGAACACATAAGCAGGAATGCCCCCATTCCATGCAGATCGTTCTGTACGGTAGGCCGGTCAATGTAAAACCGGTAATCCCCTACCTCTGTACCAATGCAGATATTGGAAACAACAAGATCATCTCCCTGAAAAACAAGTGAATTGATTATTCCCTGGTATGCCTTGTGGACATACCGGATAAATGATTGGTGAAGCAGACCTTTTTTTATCGCCTTTGCAATGGCGTAGGTGAACAGTGAGGAGCATGAAATTTCCAGCCAGTTGTCTTTCCGCTCCCCCTTGTCAACAACCTGAAACCAAAGCCCCGTTTCCTCGTCCTGAAACCGGATCAGCGCGTTGATAACGTCCAGTTCCGCATTGATGTATTCCTGCCTGCGCCCGTGGTCAGGCGGCATATAATCCAAAATGTCCATAATGGCTACCGCATACCAGCCGATTGCCCGCCCCCAACATTCACTGGAAAGGCCGGTATGTTTATCCGCCCAGCCGCTCTCCCTGGAATCGTCCCAGCCGTGGTACAAGAGCCCTGTTTTTGAACAGGTCATGTTCCGGCGCATAAGATTCATCTGTTGATAAACCGTCTCATAAAAATACGGCTTGCCAAAATAGCGGGCATACATCACGCTATACGGGCCTATCATATAAAGACCGTCCAGCCACATCTGGTTGGGGTGTTCATACTTGTGCCAAAAACCCCCTTTGGCATTGGTAGGCCACATCTCCACCATTGGGGCAAATGTATCAAGGACTTTTTTGTAACGCCCGTCTTTGGTTTCATGGTACAGGTTGAACAGCAGAATCGCCGGCTGCATATCGTCAAACTGGCGGGAATGTTCATCAAAACGGATATTGCCGTTTTCATCAATATAATAATCGATCCAGTCTTTGATATACCGGTAATATTTTTTTTCACCGGAAAGAACATATATCCGTTCCACTCCCGAAAGAAACACCCCCTGATGGTAATGGAAACGGTTTTTGGGGGGCAGTTCCTCCACGGTAAATGCGCGGATTAGGGTATCCGCCCCCATTTTTGCGTAATCAAGGGCGGTTTTTCCATTGACAATCATACAAAACTCCTTTTCCGGTTCAGCGCGCTCATGCTTTCAGGCCGGATGTAGCGATGCCTTCCGCAATGTATTTCTGGAAAACAAAGAAAATAACCAGCGATGGCAGCAGTGAAAGCGTCCCCATGGCAAAGATAGCCCCCCAGTCAGTAGAGCTGGGATCGGCAAACATACGCATCGCCAAGGAGACTGTAAAAGTTTTGGGCCTGTTAAGGTACAGCAGCGGGCCAAGAAAGTCTTCCCAGCGCCAGTAAAAACTGAAAATGGTAGAAGTGATCAACGCCGGTTTTATCAGGGGGAAAAGGATGCGGATAAAAATGGTAAATTTATTGCATCCGTCGATCATGGCCGATTGATCCAGTTCCAGGGGAATACCCCGGAAAAACTGTACCATCATAAAAATAAAAAAAGCCTGGCCGCCCCAGTGGGGTACAACAAGCGGAAGATAGGTATTTACCCAGCCCATCCTGAAAAAGAGGATGAACTGGGGAACCATCACCACCTGATAGGGCAGCATAAGAGTCAAAAACATACAGCTATACCAGAACGTGCCGCCCCTGAAACGTATCCGCGAAAAACCGTAAGCCACCAGAGCGGATACAAGCACCGCCCCCAGGGTGGAACAGCCGGTAACAATAAAAGAGTTAATGTAAAAAGTGGTAAAAGAGGTAGTGCCGTTATACCGCCAGCCCCGAAAATAATTTTCCAGCGTAAAGGTTTTGGGAACCAGAGCAGTAGTGCCGAATATTTCCTCAGTTGGCTTGAAAGAGCCAAAAGCCATCCAGAGCAGGGGATAGAGCATGAGGAATCCCAAAACAAGCGCCACCGCATGAAAAGCAATGCCACGCCGTATAGAGCGTAAACGCCGGAGCCGAATGCCGGTTTCACAAGAGTTTGTCATGGTATACCGCCTTACGATTCATAATGAACCCAACGATCAGAAGTTTTGTAGATAAGTCCCGTAAAGACTGCAATGATCAATACCAGTACCCATGCCAGGGCAGAGCCGTAACCCATCTCGTTATACGCAAATGCCCTGAGGTACAGGTACAAGGCATAGACCAGGGTGCTGTCCTGGGGGTCTCCCCTGCCTCCCGAAATAATAAAAGCCTGGCTAAAAACGGTAAAACCGTTAATCAACTGCATGATAAGATTAAAAAAGATGATAGGCGTCATTTGGGGCAGGGTAATGTGAAAAAACTGGCTTGGCCATCCGGCCCCGTCAATCGACGCCGCCTCGTAATACGTTTTGGGAATTTGCCTAAGACCGGCAAGGAAGATAAGCATGGACGAGCCAAACTGCCATACCGCAAGCAGTATAAGCACCCCCAGGGCGGTATTGGCGTTTCCAATCCAGCTAACGGTACTGGCTATTCCCATAGACTGCAGAAAAATATTAAGCGCGCCGTCGGCAGCGAACATACGCCGCCAAATAACGGCCACCGCAATGCTGCCCCCTACCAGTGAGGGAATGTAGTAGGCCGCCTGATAAAACCGGATCATCCGCGCTCCCCGCCTAAAAAGGACAGCCAGAAAAAAAGCAAAAGCCAGGCGGGCAGGAACCGAAATAAAAGCATAGGTGAACGTAACCTGCAGGGACTTCCAAAACCGGCTGTCCCCTCCCATTCGCCTGAAGTTTGCCAGACCTGAAAATACCGGTGAACCCAAAATATCATAATCGGTAAAGGAAAAGTACAGGGACATGATAATGGGTATAACAGAAAAGACAAGAAAACCGGCGAGCCAGGGGCTGATAAATAAATAACCCGCAATATCTTCCCGCAGCTGCCGTTTGTCGGAATAATAACCTTTCATGGACTCTCCACGGTTGTTCCCATAAATTTTTCGTGAAACAAGAAAATAATTGGGCAGCGCTGAATACTCAAGCCTCTTGTTTAAAATATCATGTAACCAGCGCTGCCCCGGGGCCTACCTGCTTAATACCGCATTGGCGGCCTGTATCATCTGACTCATTGCCGCATCCGAAGGGATCTGTCCCTTTAGGCATTGAAGCAGAATGGGCCGCATCACGTCCCGAACCTCCCCGGAAGTAGACGGATCGGGAGGATCAATAGCCGTAGTATAGGGCGTTACCCTGCCAATGTAATCAAAAAGATACTTCATGTTTGGATCTACCCTGCCGGACAGATCTTCCCGGATGCTGGCAGGCGCGGGAATCCCCCGTTCCGCCAGCAGTATCCGGTTTGCCTCCGCCTCATTAAGCATAAAATTCACAAACCGGGCAGCCAGCTCCTGATTTTTGGAAGAGCCCAGTATGGAAATAAACATCGAAGGCTTAAGATAGGCGCCGAAAGGCGCCTTGTTTCCGTTTACACTGGGAAAAATACAATATTCCAAAGGGCGTTTTGCCGCGTTCATAAGCCCTACATGCTGGTTACTCCAGTGGAAGTTATTCCACGTTTTGCCCTGGGAAATGGGAAATTCTTCCATGGCCCGGCTCAGGATAAAGGCGTCATCGGGGTCATAGAGCGCCCCCGCGGCCTTAAGCCGCAGATGCATATCAAGCGCTTCTTTAACAGCTCCGAGAGCGGCGGCATTACCGGTCATGCCCAGGCTCTTCCGGTCGGCGGAAAAGAACGGCGCGCCAAACTGACGCACAATGTGTTCAAAAGCCTGATGAAACTCGTTGAAGGGCATGGTTTGTACCCCGGTCTTTTGATAGACCGTCAAAGCAATCTGTTCATAATCCTTCCAGGTCCATGCGGTATCGTCGATGGCAAGACCGGCCTTTTGCACCGCCGCCATATCCACGCCCATACCCCAGGCGTTGGTTCCCATACTCAGGGCAACCAGTTTACCGTTTAACCGTCCGGAGGCCAATGCGGATTCAGACCATTTGGAAAGATCGATGATCCCTTTTTGGACAAAAACATTCATATCCAGCAATTGATTCCGGTTGTTGTACTGTTCGATGTACGTGTAATCCTGCTGCATAATGTCGGGCAAACTCCCCGCCGCCGCCTGGGTGTTCATTTTTGACCAATACCCGTCCCAGCCTGCCGGCTCGGTTTCCACGGTAACTCCGGGGTTCTTTTCCATAAAAAGCTGGGTTGCTTTAATGGTACGCTCGTCACGAATGGTATTGCCCCACCAGGCAAAGCGGATATAGCCGCCCTCTTCTTTTTTTCTGCAAGCGCTTACAAGCAGCGCCGCCATAGACAGAACGGTCAGGAAGAAAATTATCTTCTTCACAAAACAACCTCCTTAAAATTCACGAGTTTTATCAGTCAAGCACAAGCTTGAAGCGCAAGGGAACCTGGAACACAAACTGGTTTGTGGTAACAGTCGTAAGGTCTGTAGTACCGCCGTCATACCTTTGTTCAGGAATACTGTCGTATTGTTCATCATTGATTGTCCATGTATAGACGGCGTTATAAACCGCCAAACCTGCTTCTACCGAGATGTGGCGATTAAAGGTATAAACGGCTTTTAGAGAAGCGCCAAACACATCGTAAGTATCATTCCGTACAGCGTCACCAACAGCCGTCTTTAAACCGCTGAACTTGTTCCCAACTTCCAGCCACAGGTTCAGCTTTTCGGTCCATTGATATTGGACGCCCAGCGCGTTGTACAGGGCAAACCAATCGCAGCTTGTGTCACCGGAAGCGGAAGGAAGCGCGCTGTCCCAAAAATCTATAACAACATCCGTGTCAATACCGCTGCCGGATTGGGTATCGCTCACCGAGGAGAAACTGATGTTGTTGTTGAAGTTAAACAGAAACCGCTTAATACCGGTGTACTGCAAACGAAGATCAATACCGCTAAAGAAAGGGCCGGTTGTTTTTATGGTGGTATTGTTAATCTCATTATCTTCATACGATCTGAATAGACCGGTATAGGCAAGCTGGATGCCGAGCGCATCTGCTTCAAGCAGGCTAATCTGACCGGCCAGGGTGAAAGAATGAGTCGTTTTGCCCGATCCGTCAGGCTCTTTGGTAGTCGCCGGATCATAAACATCCACATTATTATATGTACTCTTATCACCGCCCCGGAACTTGTATGTAGCGTCAAAGTTTACCAAATCGGCAATCTTCTCGCCTGAAATACGCGCGCCTCCGTTCAGGGCGGCATACCAGGGGCCGTTGTTGGTATTGGACCGCGGGGTCAGATCGCCCGCCACCGCGGCGGTGAATCCGGCATATTTTGCCGTAACCATAAAATAAGGAATATCTTCCTGGCTGTAGTTACCGGATGTCTGCAAGGCTTTTCCAAAGTTAGCGTTCTCTGGAGGGTTTTTGCCGCCGTCCTGCCAGTTACCGGCGGGGGTAGGCATGGGAACGACCACCGGGGCCGTCCACGGAATCTCCGGCGCCTTGGTGCCGCCGGGTGATACTACGCCGAATTGTTCCTGTTGGAATTTAAGGACATCCAGGCCGTCCCATGCTTTTATTACGCCCCGGTTGGCCGTATTGCCGACAAAAGCGCCAAAAGGACCGAATGCTCCCTGTATATTCCACTCGTCAAAGGTTGAGTTAAGAACGTCATTTATTAAACGGTTATTTTGCTTGCCATCAAGGCCCACAAATCCGCCGGTACCCCGTATCAGTTTGTCGAGCGCCATCCGCAGGTGTCCCTTAACGAACTCCGATTGGTGTATGTAGTCCAGGGAAAATTTCAACTGGTTTTCCTCCGGGCCCCAAACGTCATAGTTACCGGGAAATGTCAGGAAATCAAATTTACTGGTTGTTGTGTATTTGTCGGCGGTGTTTGAAGAACTGGAATATTGCAGCAGCGAAGGCCGAAAGTCAGTCAACAACGAAAAATGCAAGGGCGATGACGGAACGGCAGATTGATCCTGGGTAAAGGCCCCTGCCGCCGTTCCAAGAATCAAGAGTGCAAGAAAAAACTTTCTCATTATGGAATTCCTCCTGTAAAAATTTCCGGGTGTATAAGCGCCGTTACTGTAATCAACGGTTGCTTTTTAAAAAGCCCGGACAGCGCGAACATTGAACGCATTGTTTTGATAGGTATTCTTTACGCCGGTGTTGAAATTCTCGGCGTAGACGAATTCATCATCAAATTGGTTCGATGTCCAGTAATTAGTCGGGGGAGTACTACCGGTACTCAGATTGTCAAATAAACTCCTCTGGATATAGAGTTCGTGGAGTTCATCTCTGCTGGGAAGGAACCAGTCGGTTCTGCCGCCATGAGCAGCGCTGCCGCAAGCGCCGGCGGCTGGGGAGTCCGGAACCCTGCCGGGCCTTAGTATTACTTCGGTATTGTGCCTGCCCCCGCCGATTCTATTCACATAACCCACCAATGCGACATCGTTTGGAAGCCCTCCGCCGCCTCCCTGACCCGGCGGCCCCCATGTAAGGATACCCTCATCTCGAGGCGCGGCTTCCAGGTAATACGCGGTTGAATTATCATCCGCCATAGTAAAACCGGCGTCACTGCGGTAGAAAATTTTTCCGCCGCCGGGACCGGAGTCGCCGGGCCTGTACCCCCAATCAGCATAGAGGGTTATATTCCGCAGAACGCGGCTGGTAAAGACATATTCCTCCTTGAAGGTTTCGTTATCCGTATACCAGCCCCTGAAACGGGTTTTAGCGCCCGTGAAACCAAACGCCGGGTCTTGGGGCCTTGCTATCGTGCCGCCTGTTTCCACGGTCACGGGGGCAAGAGCGCCGCCGCCGTTGGTTTCAAACGTTACCGTAACCTCGCCGCCCTCTCCTGATGAAGCGCCAGGATTTGTACAGGCCGTAAAAGCAAAAACGGCCAATACCAGCATAAAAAATCCGCCCGCATTAACAAAAGTTTGTTTCGTTTTCATCTTAAATTCCCTTATATAACTTTGTTCGATAACTTTGGTTATCGAACAATTTCCGTTTAGAATGTACTTTCGCCGGACCGGCAGCCCGCAGAGCCTGTTCAAATTCCAAGACTTGTTACCGGCCTGGTAAACAAGTCTAATTAAGGCGGCTGCCTATAACAGCCAGCCGCCCTTTTTTGTTATGCGATACTAGTTTGAAGTAAATGGAAAACTGTTCCAGTTCAACACAGGTTTAGCGCCGGAATACTTCCAGAAATCCCCAAATCCATCCTCGTTAGTGTCGGGGGCGGTGTAGCCCATACCGGCCATAGGACTGTCCGCCAGGGGGCGCAATAATTTGGTTTCGGGCAGGTCGCCGTTCTTCTTGCGGGGAGCAAGGAAAAGATTTTCGTCAAGGCTCATAAACATGTCGTCTTTTACCTCAAACCGGTACTGGACGATATCTTTTACCGCGTCAACGCCGTTTGGATACGCTCCGCCCCTGTCATCAAAATCCGTTGTGTCTCCGCCGGAAGATACAAAAACGCCGTCCAGGGCATGGGTTTCTTTTGCGCCGTTATCCGCCACGCCAAAGGTGTTGTCTTCTATGACGCCGCTTGTAGAATCCAGCCAACGGACAGGGTATTCCTGGGCAGCGCTGCCCGGAACATAGTCTATTAACTCGTACAGTTCATGACCTGACTGCAGGTTTTTATAACTGATATTCCGTTTCATGGTTACGCCATAGGCATTCCGGCGTTTCGCGCCGCCGCCACCAGCTGTTTCGGGCGCCTGGGATATCATCTCGAAATTAATGCGGTTATTATAGGCGGTGGTGTTAAAATACGACTGCCCGTCTGTACCGTCCCCGGACCCCGCGGCGTAGTTATGGGTAACGCCGGCGCGGTGATTGCCGATGGCAAGACAATACCGCAGCACATGCCCCGGATTTTTCCCATTCCAGCCGGAATTATTAGGATTAATAGGGGACGCCATGCCATAGCCGCCGAGTTTAAGCCCGTTGCCGTTACCGCCGTTATAATCCAGCAGGCTTATGTCCAGTTTGGTAACCCAGTCTTCAAAATCAGGATCGGTTTCCCTTCCAAAATAATAGTTAAAGGCGGTATAGGCAATCCAGCAGTGGTCATACACAACCCTGCTTCCGGCCCTTATACTGTCGAAACCGTCATCGCCAACCGCCCATGCCCGGCACCCGTAAAACACGTTACCAACAGAGCCGGCCTGGGCAAGATGGAATCCGCCGCCGTCTGTATTTTGATTCATCGGCGGGTTAGTTAAACTGTGGAGTTGAAAAAAGTCACAGTTCTTTATCAGATTATACGCGACAACCCTTGTTTCAAATGAAAACACGCCCGTACCAGCGCAATTATATATACGGAGATTTTCAAAGGTATTGTGGCTGCCCTGATTTAGTTGAATAACATAACCGTTAGCGTTGGAAGCATTGGTATAATCGGTAAGGCCGGTTATGTCAAAAGCCCTAAACCATATCCAACTCGCAATGTCGTCGGTGGTGTTTCTTCCAATAGCGATACCGCAGGAACGCCTGGTCCCGGTGCCCGGGGTAACCTGCCAAGTTGAAAAATCAAGTACGGGCCGGGCCGGGAGGTCTCCCGGATACCCCGCATAGGTAATGGGCTTGCCCTCTTCTCCTGATCTGTTAAAGAGAATCTTGGTCCTCGCGCTGCCGTTCACACCAACCTCTTCCTGGGTACCATAGTCGCCGGTAATCTTGTACGTTCCGGCCCTTAGGTAAACCGTATCGCCGGGGTTAACAGCATCCTGGGCCTTGGTAAGGGAAAACCAGGGATTAGCGAACGAGCCGTCCCCCGTGGTATCGTTACCGGTTGGCGACAGAAAATAGACGCGGAAACCGCCGGGGACATCTTCAACAATCGGCCACACCTCGGTGTTATCAACGGGCGGCGTCCACTCGGCGCCGGGGCCGTCGCCATTGTTGTTGCCATTAGGGCCGCTGTCAGCGCCGTCCGTCGGGCAGGCAGAGAATATTGCCGCCAGAATGGCAACAACTGCTACGGTAAGAAAAAGCCTCTTTTTCTTCATACTTTCTTCCTTCCTCAAAAGTGATATATTCCGCAGGGCAACGCCCTGTGTTTTTTATACAAGGCTGCCTTAAAGCCCAGGCGGAATTTTGGACAACCTCGATAAAATCCAGAATAATTCCCGTAAATCCAGAAAATTCTGCATGATTTGAGGGAATTTTTTGTAAAAAAGTGAATATTGCGGGACGGCAAAAAAGTATATCCGGCTGGTCCGGCAAAACCCGCAGCCGGTTTTTGCCGCTTTTTTAAGCCAAATTGAGAGAAAACGCGGCGATTTTTTTCAAATTTGAAAGAAATTCCAAAAGAACATTTCTTTCCTATATATAGGGCCTTATTTTGACAATCGATGTTGTTTTGTGAATCAGTTGTTAATAATAATGGGGGGGGGGGGGGGGGGGAAAATTAAGGGGGTAATGAAAAAGTACAAATGCCCCATATTGGCAAAAATAAAGGGGTTTGTTGTAA